>DATGFS010000070.1 GCA_035308905.1 bacterium
AAGGTCTGCCCTTGGTGAGACATCATGCAATCGACCGACGTCACGCTGCGACCGGAAGAGTTTCGGACGATCGCGCATCGCATCGAGGACGCGCTTCGCGTGGCGATCGTGGGCCAGGAGGAGGTCGTGCGCGGCGTCCTCACCGCGATCCTCGCCGGCGGACACGTCCTGCTGGAAGGCGCCCCGGGCCTGGGCAAGACCCTCCTGGTCCGAACCCTGGGCGAGGCCCTTCACCTGGACTTCAGCCGAATTCAGTTCACTCCGGATTTGATGCCGGCCGACGTGACCGGCACGACGCTGATTCTCGAGGACGACGCCGGCCGCAAGTCCTTCCAGTTTCAGCCGGGGCCGATCTTCGCCCACCTCCTCCTGGCCGACGAGATCAACCGGGCGACGCCCAAGACCCAGGCCGCGTTGCTCGAGGCGATGCAGGAGCACCACGTCACGATCTCGCGCACGACCTACCCGCTTCCGGAGCCTTTTCTCGTCCTGGCGACGCAGAACCCGATCGAGATGGAGGGGACCTATCCGCTTCCGGAGGCGCAGCTCGACCGCTTCCTGTTCAAGCTGCGCGTCGCCTTTCCCGCGCTCGACGAGCTGCGCGAGATCGCGGAGCGCACCACGGGGCCGGAGACGCCCGGCGCCCGCCGCGTCGTCGACGGCGCGGCGCTGCGCGGCCTGCAGGCGTTCGCGCGCGAGGTCCCGGTCGCCTCCCACGTGCAGGAGTACGCGGCGCGTTTGGTGCTGGCGACCCATCCCGGACCGGAGGGCGCGACCGAAACGGCGCGCCGGTTCGTGCGGTACGGCGCGAGTCCTCGCGGGCTGCAGGCGCTGATCCGCGCCGGCAAGGTCCGCGCGCTCGCGCAGGGCCGCGCCCACGTGGCGACCGAAGATTTGCAGGCGCTCGCCGTCCCGTCGCTGCGCCACCGGATTCTCTTGAACTTCGAGGGCGAAGCCCAGGGCGTCGATGCCGAGCGTGTCATCGAGGACGCGATCCGCCATACGGACGCGCGGACGGCCCCGACGGTCAACGCCTGATCGGCGCCGCCGCATGTTCTCCCACCGTCCGCTGCCCGAGCCCGCGTCGCCGCCTGCCGGCCGCTCCGCGGCCGGCGACCATGTGTCTGACGCCGCGGGGGCACCCGCCGCGGCCGCGCCGCGGGATCAGGCCGGGCTGCTCGATCCGGCGTTTCTTCAGCGGCTCGAAGCGCTCAGCCTCGTCAGCCGGCGCCGCGTGCGGGGACGGCAGCGCGGCGAGCGGCGCAGCCTGGTGCGGGGGCGCGGCATCGAGTTCGACGACTACCGCGCGTACGAGCCCGGCGACGATTACCGCTACATCGACTGGAACATCGCCTCCCGCCTCGACCGCCTGTTCGTCAAGTTGTTCAGCGAGGAAGAGGATCTCGACGTCCACCTGCTGATCGACACGAGCCGGTCGATGGCCGCGGGCGCGCCGAGCAAGCTGCTCCTGGCCAAGCAACTCGCCGCCGCGATCGGCTACATCGGCCTCGTCAACCTCGATCGCGTCGAGGTCGGCGTCTTCTCCTCCGGCCCCGGCCCGCGGTTGAGCCGGCTGCGCGGCCGCGGCCGCGCCTTCGACCTCCTGCGGTTTCTCGACGGCATCGCGCCGGAGGGCACGACCGACCTCGGCCTCGCGCTGCGGCGAACGCTCGACGAATCGCCCCGCCGCGGGCTGCTCGTCGTGATCTCCGACCTGCTCGATCCTCACGGCTATGAGGACGGCCTGCTGCGGGCGCGGCACCATGGGATGCAGACGTTCGTCATTCACGTCCTCGCCGAGGACGAACTCGCCCCGCGGCTGTCCGGCGAGCTGCGCCTCATCGACGCGGAAACGGGCCGGGCCGTGGAAGTGACGATCGACGCCGACGCCCTGCGGGCCTACGCCGAGGCGCGCGACGCCTACCTCGAGGGCATCCAGCAGTTCTGCTTCCGGCACGGCATTGACTATCTGCGGACGACCTCGACCGTGCCGGCCGACTCGCTCGTGCTGCGCTACCTCCGGCAGGGAGGGTTGGTGCGGTGACCTTCGGCGCGCCGGCCACGCTGTGGGCGCTCGCGGCGGTCCCGGTGCTGGTCGTGCTCTACCTGCTGCGGGTGCGGCGCCGGGAGCACGTCGTGAGCAGCGTGCTGCTGTGGGTGAAGTCGCAGCCGTCGTGGGCGGCGTTTCGTCCCTCGCGCCGCGTCGAGCGGAGCCTGCTGCTGCTGCTGCAAATCGTCGCCGCGGCCGGCATCGCAATGGCGCTCGCGCAGCCCGCGCTCCTCGGCTGGACGGCCGGGAATGGGGACGTGGTGCTGGTGCTGGACGGGTCGATGTCGATGCGCGCCCGGGATGTGGCCCCGACGCGATTCGATCGGGCTCGGGCCGAGGCGCGCGACGTGCTGGCGCGCCTCGGCCCGGGCCACCGCGCGGCCCTCGTGCTCGCCGCCGCGCATCCGCTCGTGCTCGTTCCGCCGACCGCCGACCGCCGCCGACTCGCCGCCGCGCTGGCCCAGGCGCAGCCGTGGGACGTGGCCGGCGACGTCCGCGGGGCCGTCGATCTGGCCGTACAGCTCGTGCCGGGACCGCGCGGACGGATCTTCGTTTGGACCGACGCCGCGCGATCGCCCGTGCCGGCGCTGCCGAACGTCACCACCCGCGTCCTCGGCGCGGCGGACGATAACACCGGCATCGTCGCCCTGCGCGTCGTGCGGGACGCGGAGACCGTCCAAGCCCTCGTGCGGGTGACCAACTTCGGCCGCGCGGCGGTGCGCGCGCCGCTGCGCGTGACGCGGGACGGCAGCCCGGTGTACGGCGAGACCCTCGCGCTGGCCGCGGGCGAAACGCGGACCGTCGTGTTCCCGGTGTCTGCCCCGCGGGGGGAGGCGGACGCCGGCGTGCTGCGCGCGCAGCTCGACGTGCGCGACGCGCTGCCCGACGACAAGACCGCGGACGCGCTCCTCGCGCCCGCTCCGCTGCCGTCCGTGCTGCTTGTCGGGCCGGACGATCCGCCGCTCGAGCGGCTGCTGCGCGTCGCGCCGGTCTCGCGGGCCGCGGTGACGCGGGAGACCGACCCCGCCGCGTGGCGCGGCTACGACGTGGTGATCCTCGACCGCGTGACGACCGGTGCCGTGCCGCCCGGCCGCTACCTGGCGATCGGGACTGTCCCGCCGAACCTGCCGGCCAATCCCTCCGGCGTCGTCGACGCGCCCGACATCGCGACATGGGACCGGCGCGATCCGGTGCTGCGGTTTGTCGACTTCGGGGACGTGCACGTCCGTCAAGCGCTGCGGCTCGCCCCCGAATCCGGGCACGTGCTCGCCGCGGGACCGTCGCCGCTCCTGTGGGCGTACGAGGGCCGGGGGTTGCGCGCGATCGTCCTCGCATTCGGTCTCGCGGACTCCGACCTTCCGCAGCACGTCGCGTTCCCGGTGCTGTTGGTGAACAGCCTCGCCTGGCTCGGCGGCGACGCCGCCGACCTCCACGCCGGGCAGACGCTGGAGGTACCGGCGGCGGGCGCGGATCGGGCGGTGCTGCGGCGGCCCGACGGGGCGCGCATCGACGTGGCGGCCCGGGATGGCGTGTTTTCGTTCGCGCTGCCGCGTGCCGGCGTGTACCGGCTGACCACACCGGCCGGCGAGCGGGCGGTGTCGGTGAGCGCCGGGTCCGAGGCCGCCGGCCTCATCGCCCCCGGCGTGTCCGGCGCCGCGTCACCCCCGCCGGTCCAGCAGGTGCTGGCCCGTCTCGCGCTCTGGCCTTGGCTCGTGCTGGGGGCCGTCGCGGTAGCGCTCGGCGAGTGGGCGCTCGCTACCCGGCGGCACGGCGGGGACGCCTGATGCCGCTCGTGACCTTCGCCCGGCCGCTCGCGCTGCTGTTGCTGCCGTGCGTGGTGCTGGTGCTGCGGTTGGGCGGCCGCCGCGCCGGCCGGCGGTGGCGCATCGCGTCCGCGCTGCGCGCGGCGATGGTGGCGCTGCTCGTGCTCGCAGCGGCCGGTCCGGCCGTGCGCGTGCCCGCCACCGGCGCGTCCGTCGTGTTGGCGGTGGACCGTTCCCTCAGTGTGACGGCGTCCGGCGCCGGGGACACGGAGACCGCGTTCGTGCGCGGCGCGCTCGCCCGCATGCGCACGCAGGACCGGGCCGGCGTGATCACGTTCGGCGGGCGGCCCGCGCTGCGGGTTCCCGTGGCGCCGCGCGTCGAGGCCGGCGATCTCGGGGTCGGGCCGGAGCCCGACGCGACCGACATCGGGGCCGCGCTCGATCTCGCGCGGAGCATCCTTCCCGCCGAAGGGACGCGGCGCATCGTACTGCTGAGCGACGGCGGCGAGAACAGCGGCGACGCCGCGGCGGCCGCGCGCGCGGCGGGCGCGGCGGGCATCCCGATCGATGTCGTGCCGCTCGGCGGCCCGCCGGCCGCGGACGTGCTGGTCGACGATGTGGTCGCGCCGCAGGAAGTCCGGCCCGGCGAACGGTACGAGGTTCGCGCAGTCTTGGAAGCCACGGCCGCCGCCTCGGCGACCGTCACCCTCCGCCGAAACGGCGTATCCAGCGCGGTTCGGCAGCTGTCGCTTGCGCCGGGCGAGACCGCGGTCCGCTTTCCCGAGATCGCGCTTACCCCGGGCCCGATCCGCTACACTGTCGACGTCGAGTCATCGCCGAGCGCGCTGGCCGGCAACAAGCACGGCGAGGTCCTGGTCGTGGTCCGCGGGCGGCCCCGCGTGTTGTTCGCCTCGGACGGAGGCCGGCCGCTCGCCGAGTGGCTCCGCCGGCAGGGGATGGACGTGGACGTGCGGTCGCCCGACGGGATCCCCGCGTCGCCGGGCGACCTCGCGCCCTACGCCGGCGTCGTGCTGGACGACGTACCGGCCACCGAGTTGAGCCGCACGCAGCAGGAAGCCCTGCGCACGTTTGTCGCCGCGGCCGGCGGCGGCCTCGCCGCGATCGGCGGGCCGCACAGCTTCGGGGTCGGTGGCTATGCCGGCACGCCGCTCGAGGCGGCGCTGCCCGTCAAGATGGACGTACGGCAGACCGCCACGCTGCCGACCGTCGCGATCGTGCTCGTGATCGACACCTCCGGCAGCATGGAAGCGTTCGGCACCGAGCTGGCCAAGGAAGAGCTGGCGAAGGAAGTCGCCGCGTCCGTCATCGACCATCTCGGCGAGCACGACCTGATCGGCGTGATCACGTTCGATCAGGAATATCGCTGGCTCGTGCCGATGACCGAGGCGCGGTTCCGGAGCCGCGTGCTCGAGGAGATCGCGAAGCTGCAGGCGGGCGGGGGCACCGTCATGTACCCGCCGCTCGAGGCGGCTCACACGGCGCTGCGGACCTCACCCGCGCGGCTCCGGCATGTGATCGTGGTGAGCGACGGGCTCACCGATCCCCCGCCGGCGGGCGCCAGTTTCCGTGCGCTGGCCACGGGCATGGCGCGAGACCGCGTCACCTTGAGCACGGTGGCGATCGGACACGACGCCGATCTCGCCCTCATGCGCAACCTCGCGGCGTGGGGGCTCGGCCGCACCTACTTTGCGAAGGATCTGTACGCGATCCCCGAGATCTTCACGACCGAGGCGTTCCTGGCCACGCGGTCGTACCTGATCGAAACCCGCTCGCCCCTCGGTCGCGGCGGCGCGGCGCCGACCCTGGCCGGCCTCTCCGCGCCGCCCCCGGTGGACGGCTACGTGGCCACGGTGCCGAAGCCTTCGGCCGACGTGGCGCTGTCGAGCCCGCGCCGCGATCCGGTGCTTGCGACCTGGCAGTACGGGCTCGGCCGCGCAGTCGCGTTTACGTCCGACGACGGCCTGCGATGGACCTCGGGGTGGGGGACCTGGCCGGACGCCGCGCGCTTCTGGTCACAGGCCGTGCGGTGGATGCTGCGTGACGAAGGCAGCGGCCTGTACGCCGAGACGACCGCCTCCGGCGGGGAGGGGCACGTCGTGCTCGACGTCCGGCGGCCCAACGGTGCGCCGTGGAGCGGTCTTGCCGTCACGGGGCGCGTCTCGGCGCCTGACGGCGCCGAGCGGCCGATCGCCCTCGCCGAGACGGTGCCGGGACGGTACGAAGGGGCCTGGCCCGCCGCGGCGCCGGGCACCTACGCGGTCGTCGTGGGCGCGCGCGAAAACGCCGCCCTCGTCGGCACCCGCATCGCCGGACTCATCGTGCCGTACTCGCCCGAGCTGCGGCCTGCACCCGGCGGGCCCGCGCTGTTGAGCCGCATCGTGGAAACCGGCGGCGGCGCGTTTCTTTCGGATCCCGCGGACGTCTTCCGGCCGGGGCCGGGCAGCGGCTCGCGCGACGCATGGCCGCCGCTCGTCGCGGTCTCGCTGGCGCTTCTGGTGACGGAGGTAGCGGTGCGGCGGGTGCCGGCGCTGGCCGAACGGCTGGCCCTCGCGGCAGGGGCACTGACGCGGTGGCGCGGAGGCCCGCCCGGCGCGCGCGCCGCGCGCGCGGGCGACGACGCAGCCTACGACGCGGCGGACCGGTGGGCGGCGGAGGACGCGGCGCACGCCGAGGAGGACGCGCTGCGCGCCGCGTCCATGGAACACGCCGCGCGGCTCTACATCGCGCGTCTGCGCGGCGGCCGCCGTAGTTGAACTACCTTGACGCCGCGGCCGCGCACGTACGAGTGAGTCAACTGCCTTGCGCGTCTAATTAACGGCAGACCGCCAGCAGCGCTTCCGGACGCTCGAGCCGGTGGTCCGGCCGCTCGGCCAGCACCGCGTCCAAGTGTTGGGCGCCCCACAGCGCGGCCGCGGTACCGGCGCCGGCCCCGCGGCCGGCGGCCATGTCCTCGACGCTGTCCCCGACCATGAGCGCGTCCGCGGCGGCGACACCGAGCAGGCGGGCGCCGAGCGCCACGGGTTCCGGATCCGGCTTGTGGCGGCGCACGTCCTCGTCCACGACGACCGCGCGGCACCACCGGTCCAGGCCGAACGCGCGCACCGCGGCGCCGGCCGTGGCGCGCCGCTTCGACGTGACGATGCCGAGGAGATAGCCGCGCGCGCTCAGCGCGTCGAGCACGTCCGGCACGCCCGGGAACAGCCGCACGCGTTCGTCGTGCATCGCGAGGTAGCGGCGGAGATACTCCTGCGTCAGCTCGTCGGCGCGGTCGGGCGCGAGCGCGTGGAACTTGGCGCGAACCGGCCAGCTCCAGCTGCGCAGCGTCTCCTCGCGGTCGAGCGTCCGGCCGAGCAGCGTCCGGCAGGTCTCGACGAAGGACGTCACGATCAGGTCGGCGCTGTCGAGGAGCGTGCCGTCCAGGTCGAAGAGCACGGCCCGGTACGGCCGTGCCGGGCGACCTGCCTGCCGACCCGCGGCGGGCGACGATGAAATTGAAGCGCCCGGCAACGATGTCATTAGAATCACGGGGTCGCTCATCCGCGCCAGGCGTCCGCCGGGCGGCCTTCCCACATCGCGGTGTAGAGTGAGAGCAGCGGCTCGCCGGCCAGCGGACGCGGATTGTTCGGACGCGGGTAGCGGGCCAGGCACTCGTCCACGAGCTCGGGAAGACGCTCCCGCTCGAGGCCGAGGGTGCGCAGCGCTTCGGGCATCCCGACGTCGAGCCCGAGCGACTGCACGCGGCGCACCGCGCCGCCGTCCGCGGCGTCCGCTCCGCCACCGGCCGCCGTGTCATGGCCGCCCGCGGCCGCCCCGATCCGCCGCAGGCGATCCGCCGCGGCATCGCGGCTGTACGCCATCGCGTACGGCAGGGCGAGCGCGCACGAAAAGCCGTGCGGGAGATGCAGCCGGTTGGCGATTGTGTAGGCGATCGAGTGCCCGAGAATCATGCCGGCGTTGAGCGTGAGCCCGCCGAGGTAGGCCGCGAGCGTCATCTGCGCCCGCGCCTGCGTGTCGCCGCCGTCGGCGTAGGCGCGCGGCAGCGCCTCGAAGATCAGCCCGATGCCCCGCGACCCGGTGATGTCGGTGAGCGGCGTCGCGCCGGACGACAGCATGCCTTCGACGCAGTGGCTGAGCGCGTCGAGGCCGGTGTGCGCCGTGACCGTCTTCGGCAGCGAGTGCGTGAGGAGCGGATCGAGCAGCACGCCGGCGGCCAACAGATGCGGATGGCTGTTCGCGAATGCCTTGCGGCTGTCGTGGGTGATCACCGCGTTCTGGCTGGCCTCGGCCCCGGTGCCCGCGGTCGTCGGCACGAGGATCGTCGGCACCGACGGCGCGGCGAATCGCCGGCCGATCTCGTGCGTATACTCGAGCACCCCGCCGGGATTTCGCACGAGCGCCGCGGCCAGTTTGGCGACGTCCATCACGCTGCCGCCGCCGACGGCACAGACGAGGACGGGAGAGACCCGGCGGGCCAGCGCCGCGGCCCGATCGGCGACCTCGGCGCTCGGCTCGCCGGGGATGTCGGCGAAGCGCTCGAGCGCAAAGCCGGCGGCGGTCAGGCCGTCGGCGACCGCCCGCGCCAGCCCGAGCCGGTCGACCACGGCGTCCGTGACCAGGAGTGCCGTGCCGGGCGCGATGCCGAGCTCCGCCACGCACTCGCCGATGCGTTCCGAAGCGCCGTCGCCGTACCAGACTCGGCTCGGACCGCGGAAGGGACGGGGAACGATGGGCTGCATCGACCGGGCGGACACGGAGGGCCTCCTCGGCAAAGAAAAATCGTGCCGTGACCGGCACGTCGCGGCGCACCGCGTCTCACCGCGGTCGCGTTGACCCGTCGTCGGCACGGATGATACCATCGGGTCGGCGCAGGGTAAAGGAGGCGTAGCGGGTGGCGCAGGCCGAGATTGGGATTTTCGGGGGGTCCGGCTTCTATTCGCTCCTCGACGACGCGCGGGAACTGAAGATCGAAACGCCGTACGGCGAGCCGGCCGACGTGGTGACGGTCGGAGAGCTGGCCGGCCGTTCCGTGGCTTTCCTGCCGCGCCACGGCCGCACGCACCGCCTTCCGCCGCACCGCATCAATTACCGCGCGAACGTCTGGGCGATGAAGTCGCTGGGGGTCCAGTGGCTGATCGGGCCCTGCGCGGCCGGGAGTCTTCAGGCAGCCGTGCGTCCCGGCGACTTCGTGGTATGCGATCAATTCGTCGACCGGACGTGGGGCCGGCCGGACACGTTTTACGACGGACCGGTCACGACGCACGTGTCGGCGGCGGATCCCTACTGCCCGACGCTGCGGCGGCTCGCGGTTGAGGCCGCGCACGCGGTCGGGATCCCGGTCCGGGATCGGGGGACGGTGGTGGTGATCCAGGGGCCGAGGTTCAGCACGCGCTCGGAGAGCCGGTGGTTCCGGGACCAGGGCTGGGAAGTCATCAACATGACCAATTACCCCGAGTGCATCCTTGCCCGAGAGCTCGAGCTCTGCTACGTGAACATCTCGCTGATCACGGACTACGACGTCGGCGTCGAAGGCGACGCGTCGGTCGATCCGGTGAGTCACGAGGCGGTGCTGCGGGTGTTTCAGGAAAACAACGAGCGGCTGCGCCACCTGCTGGTCGCCTTGATCGGGCGCGTGCCGCGGGCCCGGGACTGCTCCTGCGCGCGCGCGCTCTCAACCGCGCGCATCGAGTAGGGAGGCGCGGGGTGGCGGTGCTCGTGCGGGACCAAACTGGGCGCGTCAGCGGGATCGTGGTCTTTACGCTCGGGGTTCTGCTGCTGCTGGTGGTCTTCTACCTCGCCTACCTGGAGCTCGTCGCGTCGGGGGCGCTGGCCGGCACCGCGGGCGGCCGGTCGGCGGGGGACATAGCGTTGTTTGTGGCCGCGAAGGGCCTCTTCTTGTTTGTGTTGGGGTTTGTCGCATCGGCGATCGCCAACAAAGGGATCGCGCTCTACCAGGCCGCGGGGGGCCAGGACGCCGGCTAGGACGGCGCCGACTCGGACGGCAACGCCGCCGGGAGGCCGCGACGCCGCCGGAGGCCCTTGGACGATCAGATCGGGGTGGAGGCGAATCATGGAGCTTGAAGTGGCAGTGCGCACCAACGGCAACGTGACCGTCGTCGACGTGTCGGGCGAGGTGGATCTCTACACCGCGCCGCGCCTCGAGGAGGCCCTCGCCAAGGCGTCGGGGCGCACGCCGCCGTTGATCGTCGTCAACCTCGGCAAGACCACGTACCTCGACAGCACCGCGCTGCGCGTGCTGACGGCCGTCTTCAAGCGCGTGCGCGAGCGGCAGGGGGAGATGGCGATCGCCGAGGTGCAGCCGAAGATCGCCAAACTCTTCACCCTGACGGGACTCGATCAGGTGCTGCCGCTCTGCCCGACCGAGCGCGAGGCGCTCGACAAGGTCCATCACCCGCCGGCCGGCACGTAGCAGCGTCCGCCGGACCGTCCGCCGGGCGACTCGACAATGAGGCGACGGACCAGGATCCGCGGTAAGATCGCCGCGGTGATCCTGATCTGCATGATTCCGGTCCTCGTTCTCGCGGTTGTGCTCTACGCCGAGCGCAACGCGGACCGCCGCAGCACCGTCGTGCGGACCCAGGAAGATCTTGCCCGCGCGCTCGCGGAAGACGTGAACACGTTTTTCGCGACGGCGGTGCACACCGAGCGCGTGGCCGGCGCGGCGGTGACCGCGCAGCCCTATCCGGTGAGCGGGATCGCGCAGCTCTTTGCCGCGATCCGCCGCGGCGAGCCGGGTTTTCTCCGTCTCACGCTCGCCGATCCCGAGGGCCGGGTGGAGGCGGGCGATCCCCCGTCGCCGCCGAGGGCGCGCCTCAGCGGTCAGGCATTTGACCTGGTCCGAGGCGGCGCCCCATGGGCCGTCGGGCCGCCGCGCCTCTCGGCGGGCCGCCCGGTGGTGGAAGTCGCCGCGGCGATCACGAACGGCGGCGTCGCTGCCGCGATCGTGGACGGGGTCGTCGACCTGACGCTGCTCCCGGCGTCCGCGCCGACGGCGGCCACGCCCGAGGCGGACGCGGTCGTGCTCGACGGCGCCGGCTCCATCATGTTCGACCTGCGCGCCGGCGCGCGTCCGGCGGAGCCGCTGCGCGCGGTTCCCGCCGTAGCGGCCGCCCTGCAAGGGCGCATCGGCTACATCGAGGCGTACGTGGATCCCACCACCCGCGCCCGGGACATCGGCGCGGCGGTGCCGATCTCGTCCCTCGGCTGGGCCGCGGTCGTCCTCGTGCCGGAATCGTCCGCCTACGAGCCGGTCAGGCGGGAAACGCTGACCGAGGCGATCTGGCTGATAGCCTACGTCACCCTTGGGCTCGGGCTCGCGTGGGTGCTGGGCGGCGAGTTGAGCGCGCCGATTCAGGCGCTCGCACGCGCCGCGGCGCGGGTGGGCCGCGGCGAGGTCGGCTATCGCGTGCCGGTGCGGCGCACGGACGAGCTCGGCGATCTGGCCGCGGCCTTCAATGAGATGAGCGCGCAGCTCGAGCGATCCGTCGCCGAGATGAGCGCGGTGCAGGGCGTGAGCGACGTTGCGCTCTCGACCGTGCGGCTGAACGAACTGCTGCCCCCGCTCGTCCAGCGCATCGTGGCGGCGCTCGGCGGCGACAGCGGCGCGATCTGGTTCGTCGACGACACGACCGGCGAACTCGTCTTGCCGGAGGCGTTCGGCGGAATTCCCGGAACCGCGCGGCGCCTGCCGCCTGGGGAAGGCCTCGCGGGGCGCACCGCGCAGGGGTACCGCGCCGTGCAGACAGTGGATGTCGAAGCCCTTCGGGCGGTCGACCCCGATCTCGCCGCCCACGACGTCCAGGCCGCGCTCAGCGTGCCGCTCCGCGCCGGCGGCCAGACGATCGGGGTGATGCAGGTGTTCTCGCGCAGGCCGCGCGAGTTCGGACCGGCGGAGATCCGGCTCGTCGAGACGTTCGCCGACCGCGTGGCCCTCGCGGTCGGCAACGCGCGGACCTACCAGCAGCAGCAGGAGATCGGGCGGATCATCCAGCACGCGCTCATGCCGGCGCCGAGCGTCCGTCTCCCGGGCCTCGCGGTGGCCGGCCGCTATCAGCCGAGCCGCGAAGTCGGCGGCGACTTCTACGCCGTGCTGCCGCTCGCCGACGGGCGCGTGGGCCTCGCCATCGCCGACGTGGCCGGGAAGGGCATTCCCGCCGCCACGCTCGCCGCGCGGACACGCTACCTGCTCGAGGCGCTTGCGTTCGACGGCCGCGATCCCGCCGACGTGCTCGCGCGGCTCAACGCCGCGCTGGTCCGCGATTCGGCGACGTCGCTGTTCGTGAGCCTGTTCTACGGCGTGGTCGCGCCCGCCGCCGGGATCTTCCGGTTCGCCAGCGCGGGGCACGTGCCGCCGGTGCTGCTGCGCGCCGACGCGCCCGACGCGGCGCTCCTCGACGTCACCGGCCTGCTGCTCGGTATTCTGCCGGAGGCGCGGTACGTGTCGCACGAGACGGCCGTCGGCCCCGGCGACCTGATCGCGCTGTACACCGACGGGCTGACGGAGGCGCGCCGCGCGGACGGCGAACAGTTCGGCGAGCCGCGCCTGGCTGCGGCCGTTACGGCGGCGCGGGACGGGACCGCGGAGGACATCGCCGACGCGGTGATGCGCGCCGTCGCGGACTGGGCGGGCACGGGCCCGCGCGATGACCGCGCGCTCGCGGTAGTGCGCCTGCTTCCGGTCGAGGCGCAGGCCGCGGCGGGACCGGCGGGCCGGACCACCACGGTCGTCCCGTAGCGGCTCAGCGCGGTCCCGCCAGCAGCAGCGCGGCGGCGACCAACAACCCCGTGCGCTGGTGCAGCTTGGCTGTGCCGCGGAGCGCCTCGGTCAGCACGACCGGATCGGTGTCGCGGCCGACGCGCCGGCAAAGCGCCGCGGCCGCCGGCGCCGTGAGGAGACCGGCCAGCGCGAGCGGCGGCAGCCCCCGAAAAACCACCGCCGCGGCAATCGCGGCGTAGGCCGTCCCCACGAGCGCGATGTACTCCGCACGCGTCGCGCGTTCGCCGATCAGGGTGGCGAACGTGCGCTTCCCGCTCCGGCCGTCGGCGTCCAGGTCGCGCAGGTTGTTGACGACCAGCACCGCCGTCACGAGCGCGGCCATCGGCAGCGAGACCCACCAGGCGCCGGCGCCGAGGGCGCGGACCTGCACGAAATATGCCCCCAACACGATCACGGGGCCCATGAAGATGAAGACGACCAGGTCCCCGAGTCCGATGTAGCCTAGGGGCAGCGGGCCGCCGGTATACGCGTAGCCGGCGAGCACGCTCAGGATCCCGGCCACGAGCACCGGCCATCCGGCGACGGCGACGAGGCAAAGGCCGAGCGCGCTGCCGGCCGCGAACAGCGCCAGGCCGCCGGCGAGCACCGCGCCGGGGGCCAGCAGACCGTGCTGGATGAGACCGCCCGGGCCGACCGACGCGCCGTTGTCGACGCCGCGCGCGAAGTCGTAGTAGTCGTTGACCATGTTGGTGCCGGCCTGGATGGCGACGGCCCCGCCGAGCGCGGCGAGGAAGATCAATGGATCGAAGTGCCCGTCCCGCGCGGCCGCGGCGGTCCCCGCAACCACCGGCGTGACCGAGGCGGTCAGCGAGTAGGGCCGCGTCGCGCGCCACCACAGCGCGAGGCGCCCCGGCGTCGGTGACACGACGGCCGGCGTGGAAGACATGGTGGGCGGCCGCTTGTCGGCCGGCGGAGTCACGCCCGCCAGGGCAGCACCCGCCGCTCCAGCCAATCGAGCGCGGCGGTGGCGATCCAGCCGAGCGCCGCGGTCACGAGCAGCCCGGCAAACATCACGTCGATCGCGAAGATCTGGTACGCGCGCCAAATCAGGTGGCCGATGCCGGCGTCCGAGCCGAGCAGCTCGGCGCCGACGATCACGATCAACGCGAACCCCATGCCGAGCTTGAGCCCCGTGAAGATCGACGGCAGCGCCCCCGGGAGCGCCACGGTCGCAAACACCGCGGATCCGCGCGCGCCGTACGCGCGCGCGATGCGCATGTAGGCCTCGTCGAGACCGAGGACGCCGGCCATGGTGTTGAGCAGCACGAGGAAGAAGATGCTGAGCGCGACGATGCTGAGCTTCGACGCCTCGCCGATGCCGAGATAGAAAATGATCAGCGGGTAGACGGCGATCTTGGGGATCGGATAGATGGCCGAGACGAGCGGCATGAGGGCGGCGCGCACGGACCGGCTCAGGCCCATCGACAGGCCGACGGCGACCGCCGGCACGGCGCCGAGGAGGAAGCCGAGCACGATGCGCTGCACGCTCACGGCCACGTTGTAGGGCAGTTCGCCGGTCCGCGTCATGGCGGCGACCGTTCCCAGCACCGTGCTCGGCGCCGGGACGTAGCGGGCGTCGAGCACGCCGGCGCGGCTCAGGCCTTCCCAGAGCGCCAGCAGCGCGATCGGCGACAGGACGGCGAGGACGCGGTCCGCGGCGCGTCCCTTCACGGGGCCGGCCTCTCAATCTCGGTCTCGAGATCGTCCCACAGGCGTGCCGTGAAGGTCCCGTAGGCCGGATCCCGGCGGACCTCGCGGTACCCGCGGGGACGCGGCAGCGGAACGGGGATATCCGCCTTGATCCGGCCCGGCCGGGCGCTCATGACCAGCACCCGGTCGGCCAGGCGCGCAGCCTCGTCGAGGCTGTGGGTCACGAACAGAATGGTGGGCCGCTGCTCCTGCCAGAGCGTCAGCAGCTGGTCTTGCAGCACCAGGCGCGTCTGCTCGTCCAGGCTCGCGAACGGCTCGTCCATCAGCAGCACGGCCGGGTCGGACGCGAGCGCGCGGGCGATGCTGACGCGCTGGCGCATACCTTCCGAGAGTTGCCGCGGATACGCGTCGCGGAACGCCCAGAGGCCGACGCGGCGGAGCTCGGCTTCCGCCCGCCGGGCGCGCTCCGGGCGGGGGATCCCGAGCATGCGCAGACCGTAGTCGACGTTGCCGAGCACCGTCATCCACGGAAAGGTGCAGATGCCCTGAAACACCACCGCGGAAGCGAGCCGCCCCGGCTGCGCGGGTGGCACCGCGACCGTCCCGCCCGTCGGCCGCAGCAGGCCGGCCAGGATATGGAGCAGGGTCGTCTTGCCGCAGCCCGACGGTCCGATCAGCGCGCAGAATTCCCCGGGCGCGATCCGCAGCGACACCTCCCGTAGCGCGAGGATCTCCCCGCGGTCGGTGCGGTAAGCGTGCGTGACCGCGGACGCCGCGAGCGCGGCGTCCCGCTGCGCGAGGACCGCCGCCTTCATGGCGACGGCGTAAACGGTCCCGCGAGCGCGAGCGCCCGCCGTACGAAGGAGGTGTCGACGTAGGCCCGCGGCGGCAGCGGCCGCGTGTAGGTGAGCTCGCCGCGCGTTCGGAAGAACTCCTCGAGCCGCACGAAGTCGTTAAAGTTCAACTCCCCGTTCGGTTCGTAGTACGGCCGCCGCGCCCGCAGCACGACGTCCGCGGGCACGCCGGTGTACTTCTGAATGATGCGGGCCACGTCGGGCCGGCGGAAGCCGCCGCCGGAGAGATCGCGGCACGCGCGCAGCCAGGCGACCATGAATCCCACCGCGTGGTCGGGGTGGCTGCGCATGAACTCGCCGCCGAAGTACGCCGCGGTGACCTGGACGCCGTTGATGAAGTCGTCGCTCAGCACGGCGATCTGCCCGCGGTCCTCCGCGAGCGTGGCGAGCGGCTCGCCGAGGAGGCCGGCCGCGATCGCGCCGTTGGCCAGCGCCGCCGGCACGTCCGGAAAGTTCACCTCCACCGGCTGGATGTCGGCGAGCGTCAGCCCGCCGCGCAGCATCGCCGCGTTCAGCCAGAACTCGGTCGCGGATCCGAGCACGTTGACCGACACTCGCTTGCCGCGGAGGTCGCGCACGGCGCGGATCTCTCCCGCATCGTGCGCCCGGCGGCTCACCACAAGCGGCGTGCTCACCGGCGGGCGCTCGAGATGGACCGGGCCGACGACCTTGAAATCGAGGCCGCGCGCCGCGGCGTTGAAGACGCCGGCGCCCAGTCCGCCGATCACGGCCTCGGCGCGTCCGCTCGCGAGCACCACGAACGCGGAGGTGCCCCCCGGCGTGCTGATCAGCTCCACGTCCAGCCCTTCCCGCGTGAAGTAGCCGCGCTCAATCGCGACGTACAGCGGGGCGAAGATGAGCACCGGAACGTGCACCACGCGGATGTGCAGGGCCGGTCGTGTCTGCCCGCGCGCCGGCGCGGGCGCCGCCAGCCGCCCGGCGGCGCCGCCCAATGACGATAGGCTGAGCGCGAGCGTCAACATGGTCCGCCGGCTCATCATGAGCCATTCTCCTTTCGCGCATCCGCCGCGCCGATGCTTCGGAGCAGCAGCACTCTGAGGTCTGGAAGCCGATCGGTCACGCGACCCTCGCCCGTGACCAGCCACTGCGTGATCACCTCGTTAAGCGTGCCGAGCCACGCCTGTGCGGCGAGCGCCGTGTTCTGGGAGGGGATCGCGCCCTCGACGACCGCGCGGTCGAGATGCCGTTGAATGACCTGGGCGAAGCGGCGATGGATGTCGAGACGTTTCTGCTCGAGGGCGGGGCTGAGCCCGACCGCTTCGACGAGCAGGATCTTCACCAAATCCCGCCGCGCCTCGGCCGTCTCCAAGACGACCCGGAGCGCGCTTTCGACCTTGCGGAGCGCCGTCGGCTCGTCGGCGATCGCCGCTTCGGCACCGGCTTCGACCACGCCGGCGACCGCGTCCATCAGCGTGAGAAACACGTCTTGCTTGCTCGAGAAGTAGTGGTAGAATGCGCCCTTCGACGTCGCCGACGCCGCCACGATGTCGTCGACTGTCGTGCCGTGGTAGCCTCGCTCGGCGAAGACCTCCATCGCGACGTGAAACAGACGGTCCCGCGTCGCGGTCGCGGCCGCCGAGCGCCGGGGCCTCTGAGCTTCGCGAATGGACATGCCGGATAATTAGACCGACGCGTCGGTCTATCCTTTTCAGGGGTTCACCCGTGCGAGCCTCGCAGTCGGTCCGCGATTAGTCGATCCACGGGCCGAGGAGTCCAGCGACGCAATACGGAACATGACCACCCGCTGACAACGATCGCGCCATGAGATTGGGGGGATCGATGTGCGCCGCCGCCAGAGTCGTACCTCATCACGGCCGTCTGGCAAGACCCAGGCTCGCGCGAGGACGGCCGCCCGCCCCGCGGCCGGCGCGGCGGCGAAGCGCCGCGAGGGCAGGGTGATCGGTCGCGGCGCGCCGTCGAGCAATGCCCAGCCGGTCGGAACGACATCGGCGCTCGGTTTCGCGTTCGGCAATCCCCACCCGACGCCTGACGACTACAATACCCTCGATCCGAAAGACGTGTTCGCCGATGCCAACATCAAGTCGACGCCGTCGCCGGAGCCGGTGCCTCCGCCGTGGCGGACGCCGCCCGTGCTGGCGTTCTCGGACGTGCTCGGCGCGGATATCCTCTCGCAGATTCAGCAGTCGGGGCGAATCGTGTTTCACGCGGTCGGCGACACCGGAGGGATCAAGCAGCCGTCCGACCAATTCGCGGTCGCGGACGCGATGAGCGCCGATCTCGCCGGTGCGACGTACGCGGCCGGGCGGCCGGCGTTCTTCTTCCATCTCGGCGACGTCGTCTATTACTACGGGCAGGAGCGCTACTACTACGACCAGTTCTACGATCCGTACCGGGACTACGACGCCCCAATTTTCGCCGTACCCGGGAACCACGACGGCGTCCTGTTTCCGGGCGAGCCGGTCAAATACTCCCTCGAACCGTTCTGCAATAATTTCTGCACGGCGACGTCGATGCACCATGTGGTCGCCCAGGGCTGCGCGCGGACGACGATGACGCAGCCCGGTGTCTACTTCACGCTCGACGCGCCGTTCGTGAAGATCATCGGGCTGTACTCGAACACGAGCGAAGGCGCGACGCAGGGGCTGATCAGCGGGCCGAAGGTGGGCCCGGCGCAGCTCGCGTTTCTGCAGAGCCAGCTGCAGACGGCGGCCGCCCAACGCGCGAAGAACGACCGGCGCGCTCTCGTCATCGCGGTGCACCATCCGCCCTTCACCGGCAGCGGGAGTCACACGCCGAATCCCGCGATGCTCGCCGATATCGACGCGGCATGTCAGAAGGCCGGCATCTATCCCGACGTCGTGCTCTCGGGCCACGCCCACCTCTACGAGCGATACACGCGGACGGTCGCCGGGCGGCAGATTCCATACGTGGTGGGCGGGAACGGCGGCTACTTCAACCTGTCGGGCTTCAAGCCGGGCGCCGGAGGGAAGCAGCCGAAACCGCCGGTGAAGGGAACGGACGCCGCCGGCAACCCGCTGACCTTGGAATCGTTCGCCGACAAGCTCTACGGGTACCTCAGGCTCACGGTCACTCCTGGGACGCTGTCCTGTGAGTTCGTGAGCGTGGACAAGGCCACCGGGAAGAAGACGGTCCCGGACGCGTTCAATCTCAATCTCGCCGCGCATCAGGTGACGTCCCGGCCGCGCGCATCGTGACGCGGACGCGGACACGTGTTTGTGAAACCCGTGCGGCCGGACGGGAGGCGGGCGCGGGTTGTCGTTGACCGTGCCTGCCGTCCGTGGTATAGTTTCTGGTGCCAAGCAGAAGCCATCCGCTTCTCACCTCATGGCGCGCCCGAGGCGCCGTCGATGAGGTCGGCACGATCGAGGTTGTGCGAGGGGGTGGCAACGCCGCCCCTTTTTTGTTTGGGCAACCAAGGGGGTTGAGGTTTTATCGACCGAGAGATCAGGATCAACGAGCGTATTCGGGCCCGTGAGGTCCGGCTGATAGGGGATGCGGGGGAGCAACTCGGCGTCGTGCCGACGCGTGACGCGCTCGTGCGCGCGCAGGAGGCCGGGGTCGACCTGGTGGAGGTCGCGCCGACCGCCAACCCGCCGGTGTGCCGGATCATGGACTTCGGCAAGTACAAGTACGAGCAGGCGAAGCGCGAGCGGGTCGCCCACAAGAAATCGAAGACCTCGGGACTGAAGGGCATGCGGTTGAGCCCGAAGATCGGGCAGCACGACCTGGAAACGAAGACGCGCGCCATCACGACGTTCCTCAAGGACGGCGACAAGGTGCGGGTCTCGATGTGGTTCCGGGGACGCGAGATGGCGCACCCGCAGATCGGCGAGCAGATCTTGAAGCGGATGGCGCAGCAGTTGGCCGAGGTCAGCGTGGTCGAGCGGCCGCCGCTGATGGAAGGCCGCAACATGATCATGATCCTGTCGCCGAAGAAGAACTGAGGGGGACGAGATGCCGAAACTCAAGACACACCAGGGGACGGCGAAGCGGATCCGCGTCACCGCGCGCAAGCGGCTGCTCCGCGGCCGCCAGCTCGGCGGCCATCTGATGGTCGGGAAGTCGGCCAAGCGCCGGCGATCGCTGCGGCAGCTGCGGGAGATCGAGCGCACCGATCGGGCGCGGCTCGCGCGGCTGCTTCCCTACAAGTGAGCTCGCGGCCCCGGCCGCGCGATAGACGGATGGGGGGGACGGACGAATGGCACGCGTAAAGCGCGGGGTGACGACCCGTCGCCGGCACCACAAGGTCCTGAAGCTGGCCAAGGGCTACTGGGGCAAGAAGAGCCGCTGGTTCAAGCTCGCGAACCAGACGGTGCACCGCGCGCTGCAGCAGGCGTTCAACCACCGGCGGGCGCGCAAGCGCGACTTCCGGCGGTTGTGGATCGCGCGCATCAACGCGGCGGCGCGCATCCACGGGACATCGTACAGCCGGCTCATCTGCGGTCTCCGGCGCGCCGGCATTCAGGTGAACCGCAAGGTGCTCGCCGATCTGGCCGTCCGCGACGACCGCGCGTTCGAAGCGCTGGTCAAGCGGGCGCGTTCGGACGAGTAGGTCCCATCGAACAGCCGCCACCGAGCCGGAACCTGCTTCGACCGTAAGTCACGGGCCCTCCCTCCGGGAGGGCCCGAATCGTACCCGGAGCGCCGCGGAGGCGCGGACCACGCAGGAGGTGGGTGCGTCGACCATCTCGAGCCGGCACAATCCATTCGTGCGCGAGCTCCGCGCCACGTTGCGGGCGCCGAGCCGCCGCTCGGGGGTCTGCGCGATCGAGGGGTGGCGGCTGCTCGAGGCCGCGGTCGCCGCCGGCGTGTCGTTCGACGCGCTCGTCGTGACCGAGGCCGCCGCCGCCGATCCCGCCGCCGCCCGGATCTATGAAGCGGCGCGCGCGCGCGCCGCGCGCGAGATCACCGTCACGCCGGACGTGTTGGCGGCGCTGACCCAAGTGCCCGCTCCGCAGGGGGTGCTCGCCGTCGCGCCGCGGCCCGCCGCCGCGCCGCTCGCGCTGGCCGCGGGGGCGGAGACGCTCGCGGTCGTGCTGGACGCGATCCAGGACCCCGGCAACGTGGGGACGATCGTCCGTACCGCCGTCGCGTGCCGGGCGACGATCGTCGTGGCCTGCGGCCCGACGGCTGACCCGTTCGCGCCGAAGGCGCTGCGGGCCTCGGCCGGCGCGGCGTTCCTGGTGCCGATCGCGTTCGCGGCCGGGGCCGACGAGGCGGAGGCCGCGCTGCGGTCCGCGGGGGTCCGCATCGTCGTGGCCGACGCGCACGCCCCCTCACCGCCGACCCCGGCGACGTGGGTGCGTCCGCTCGCGCTGGTCCTCGGCAGCGAAGCCGCGGGCCCGGCGCTGGTCTGGCGCGCGCACGGCGGAGCCGCGGTGCGGGTGCCGGTGCTGGGCCCCGTCGAGTCGCTCAACGTCGCGGCGGCCGCGGCCGTGCTCCTCTATCAGGCCGCGGGACTCCTCTCGCCGCGCGCTTGATCCGGGCTGCGGCGGACGTGTGTTATACTAAGGCCGCATTTCAATCCACTCCGCGACGGCGGCGACCCACAGATGGTGCCGTCGCGCAGTCGTCGCAGCACGACGGGGGACGCGTGGTGGAAATCGCGTGGACGCCGGAATGCTTCTGGCGTCTGTTCGAGGCGACCGGCTCTATCTGGGCGTACTTGATCTATCGGGACCTGACGGACGGCGAAAGCCGTTGGGTGTTGCCCATCCTGAACTGACTCCTGTTCGCGACCGCACCCGTTCCGCCCGTACCAGGTGAGTTTCGCTCCGACGATCTCGTAGGGACCGCACTTCTGTCCCTCGGACAGAAGTGCGTTGCTGTTCCGGGGGCGGCCGCGTCCCGCCGGCCGACTTGCGGCCGGCAACCATGAAATTGAAGCCGCGCGCGACCGGAGGCGATCGTGGAGAACGTCGCATGGATTGAAGAGATCCGCGCGCAGGCGACGCGGGATATCGAAGCCGCCGGCGACACGGCGGCCCTCGAGGAAGTCCGCGTCCGGTATCTCGGCCGGTCGGGCCGGATCACGCGGGCCTTCCGCGACGTGGCCGCGGCCCCCGCGGAGGACCGCCCGGGGCTCGGCCAGGCCCTTAATCACCTCAAGGATTACGTCGAACTCGCGCTGGCCAAGCGCCGCGACATACTTGGCCAGGGCGCGCGCGCGACACTCGCCGCCGCCGAGCGGATCGACATGACACTTCCCGGCCGGCCGCTCGCGCGCGGCCGCGCCCACATACTCGCCCGGACGGCGGGCGAGATCGCCGAGATCTTCCGCGGGATGGGGTTCGACATCGAAGACGGTCCGGAAGTCGAGCGGGACCACGACAACTTTGAGCGGCTCAACATGCCGCCGTATCACCCGGCGCGCGACGCGCAGGACTCGTTCTACCTCGACGCCGAGTGGATGCTGCGCACGCACACGACGGTGGTCGACGTCCACGTGATGGACGGCCGGCGGCCGCCGATGCGGGCGGTGGCCGCCGGCCGCTGCTACCGCCGCGATCCCGTCGACGCCAGCCATTCGCCGATGTTCCAGCAGATCGACGGGTTCATGGTCGACGAGGGCGTCCGGTTCTCGGACCTGAAGGGCGTCTTGTACGAGTTTGCGCGACGCTACTTCGGGCCCGAGACGCGCGTGCGCTTTGTGCCGTCATACTTCCCCTTCACCGAGCCGAGCGCGGAAATGGCCATCGGGTGCGTGATGTGCGGCGGCCGGGGGTGCGCCGTCTGCAAACGATCCGGATGGCTCGAGATCTTGGGGTGCGGGATGTTCCATCCGCGCGTGCTGGAGATGGCGCGGATCGACCCGCAGCGCTACACCGCGTTCGCGTTCGGGATCGGGATCGAACGGCCCGCGATGCTCAAGCACCGGATCGACGACATCCGGCTCTTCTACGAAGACGACGTGCGGTTCTTGCGGCAGGTGTAGGGGTCCGATGCGGGTTCCGCGCGAGTGGCTCGAAGCCTACGTCGATCTCGGCGACGTCTCGACGGAGACGCTCGCGGAGCGTCTGGCGACGGTGGGGCTGCCCGTCGAAGCGGTCGAGCCGGTCGGGGACGACACTGTGCTGGACGTCGAGGTGACGGCCAACCGGCCGGACTGCCTCTGCATTATCGGCATCGCCCGCGAAGCGGCGCTGCTCTTTGGGCGCGCGCTGCGGCTGCCGGAAGGTCTCGAGAGCGCGCCGCGGGTGCGCGCCGCACGGCCGGCCTCTCGCGCCGCATCGAAGCCGGCACGGTCCGGGCGGGGCCGGTCCGCGGCGTCGCCTGCGTCTGCGCGGCGCGCTGGCGGGACCGACGTCCACCGGCGGGTGTCCGTCACGGTCCGGGATCCCGAAGGTTGTCCGCGGTTCACCGCGACGGTTCTCGACGCGGTCCGCGTCGGCCCGTCACCGGCGTGGATGCAGCGGCGTCTGGAAGCGGCCGGCGTGCGGGCGATCAACAACGTCGTCGACGTGACCAACTACGTCATGCTCGAGATGGGCCAGCCGATGCACGCGTTCGACCTCGCGCGGGTCGGCGGCCGGCGGCTGATCGTGCGCCGGGCCCGGCCCGGAGAAACCCTCGTGACGCTGGACGGCGTCGCGCGAACCGTGGACGAGGAGTCGTTGGTCGTTGCCGACGACACGCACGCCGTCTCGCTGGCCGGCATCATCGGCGGACAGGACACCGAGATCGGTCCGGACACGACGGCCGTCCTGCTCGAGGCGGCGTACTGGCATCCGCCCGGGATCGGCCGGACGAGCCGCAGGTTCGGCGTGCGCACCGAGGCGTCGAGCCGGTTCGAGCGCGGCGCAGACCCCGAGGGGCCGGTAGCGGCCCAACGCCGCGCCGGACTGCTGCTCGCGGAGGTGGCGGCCGCCCGCCCCGCGCCCGGACTGATCGACGTCTACCCGCGGCCGCGGCTCCGGCCGACGATTCGCCTGCGGCCGTCGCGCGCCGATGCGGTGCTCGGGATCGCCATCCCGCGCGGAGAGATGGTTCGCGCGCTGCGGGCGCTCGGGTGCGACGTGCGGCCCGGCGCCGCGGCCCTGACCGTTCGTCCGCCCACGTACCGTCCCGATCTGACGCGGGAAGAGGACTTGATCGAGGAAGTGATCCGGGTCCACGGCTACGACCGCGTACCGCTCACGATGCCGCGAGGGGTGACGACGCCGGGGCGGGTGTCGGCGCCCGTCGCCGAGGAGCGGCGAGTGCGCGGCGCACTGCTGCGCGCCGGGCTGACCGAGGTGATGACGCTCACGCTGGCGGCGGCCGGAAGCCCCGCCGCGGACGGCGACGGCGCGCCGGACGGTGCGGCCGCGGTGCGGCTGGTGAATCCGCTCACCGCCGAGCACGCGGCGCTGCGGCAATCGCTGCTGCCGGGACTGCTGCGGGTGCTCGCCACCAACGCATCGCGGCGTCAGCACGACGTGCACGTCTTCGAGCTCGGCCACGTCTGGCAGGCGGCGAAAGGCGGCGGCCGGCCGGAGGAGCGCCGGGCCGCGGGCATCGCGGTGATGGGCCGGTGGCGGTGGGGCTGGAACGTGCCGGCCGACGGCGTACTCGCCGATGCCTACCATCTGCGCGCGGTGCTCGACGCGCTGCTCGACGATCTCGACATCACCGGTGCCGCCGTCGCGGCGGACTCCTCCGCGTCGTCTCTGCTGAACGGGACGCCCTGGTGGCATCCGGGACGTGTCGCCGCGCTGATGCTCGCCGGGCGTCCGGTGGGGCGCTTCGGGGAGCTCCATCCCGAGCTCGTCGACCGGGAGCGGCTGCCCGACCGGCCGTGCCTGGCCGAGCTCGATCTGGAATCGCTGCTGGCCGCGGCCCGTCCGAGCCGCGCCTACACCGGTCTCCCCCGGTATCCGGACGTAGAGCGGGATCTCGCGGTCGTCCTGCCGGAAACGCTGCCGGCGTCCGAGATCGAGCGGCTGATCCGCGAAACCGCGGGCCCGCTGCTGGAAGCGGTTGAGTTGTTCGACGTGTACACCGGGTCCCCGGTGCCGCCGGGCCACCGCAACCTCGCCTACCGCCTGCGGTTCCGCGCGGCGGACCGCACGCTGACCGCGCCCGAGGCGGAGGAAATCATGGCCCGAATTCGAACAGCCCTTCAGAGTCAGACAGGCGGGCAGCTGCGAGCGTGAATCCCGGGCCCTACGAGGAGACGCGGTCCGGCGTAGCGCTCCCTGGGGAGGCATAAGGGGGAGGGCCGGATGCCCCGCACGATCACACTGAACTGGATCGACTGGGTCACCCTCGCGATCGTGCTGGTGTCGATTCTCCGGGGCGCGCGCTTCGGCGCGCTGGCCGGCCTGCTCGATCTCGGCGGGCTCGTCGCGACCTATCTCACGGCGGCGGCCCTGTACCCGCGCGGCGCCGAGTTGCTGCGCCGGTTGCCGGGCCTGAGCCGATCCTGGGAAGGACTCATCGCGTTCGTCGTGATCTGGCTCGCGCTGTACCTGCCGCTCGGCATCCTGATCCGCTGGATCTTCGCCCGCGCGCAGTTTCCCGCGTCCGGCCTCCTGGGCGGCATCCTGGGCGTGGCCCGCGGGATCGTCCTCGCCACCTCGCTGCTCATGCTGACGCTCGCGGCGCCCTTTCGCGGCGTCGTCACGGCGGACGCCCATCGGTCGCAGGTCGCCCCGTATCTGTTGAGCGGCAGCGAGCGCGTCCAGGCGATGCTGCTGCCCGCGCTGCCGGTGCACGTGCCGAGGCTGGGCCCGGGCGGCTCCACGTTCTGATCAGCCCTCGGAACCTCGAACTCGCTCACCTCTTGTCGGAGATCGCCGACTTTCTTGAGCTCAAGCAGGAATCGTCGTTCCGGGTCAATGCCTACCGCAAGGGCGCCCGCGCGGTCGAGAGCCTAAGCGAGGACGTCGCGGCCGTCGCCGCGCGCGGGGAGCTGCGAAAGATCCCCGGCGTCGGCGCGGGCCTCGCGGAGAAGATCGAGGAGTATCTTCGCACGGGCGCGATCACGTACCATGAGACCCTGCGGGGCGATCTCCCGGCCGGGCTGCCGGAGTTGATGACGATTCCCGAGGTCGGGCCCAAGACGGCGCTGCTGCTGTACCGGGAGCTCGGCATCGCCGACGTGGACGCGCTCGAGCAGGCCTGCCGCGACGGACGCGTGCGCGCGCTGCCGCGGCTCGGCGCGCGGTCCGAGACGAACATCTTGAAGGGGATCGAGCGGCGCCGGCAGCAGGGCACGCGCCGGCCCGCCTTCGAGGTACGCCCGCTCGTGGACGCGGTGGTGGACGGGCTCCGGCGTGCGGCGGGCGTCGAGGCGGTGAGTGTGGCCGGGAGTCTGCGCCGGCTGCGCGATACGGTCGCCGACATCGACATCGTGGTCGGGGCGGTGGACCCGCCGGCGGTGATGGGGGCGCTCGTCGCGCTGCCCCAAATCGCGCAGGTGCTGTCGAAGGGTCCGACCCGGGCGAGCGTGCTGCTCGGCCGCATGGCCGTCCAGTGCGACGTGCGGGTGGTCGAGCCGGTCTCCTACGGCGCGGCGCTGCAGTACTTCACCGGCAGCAAGGAGCACAACGTGCGCCTGCGGGAGATCGCGGTGCGCCGCGGGCTGCGCATCAACGAGTACGGCGTGTACGACGTCGCCGCGGCGCCCGCGCCCGATCCGGCCGGGGACGCCGCCGGCCGGGCCGGCCGCCGGATCGGCGGGGCGACCGAGGAAGAAGTGTACGCCGCGGTCGGGCTGCCGTGGATTCCGCCCGAGATTCGGGAGGGGCAGGGCGAAATCGAGGCGGCGCAGCGCGGCGAGCTGCCGGCGCTCGTGACGCTCGAAGAGATCCGCGGCGACCTGCACATGCACACGCAGTGGAGCGACGGCAAGGACACCGCGGAGGTGATGGCGCGGGCGGCCGCGTCCCGCGGCTACGAGTACTGCTGCATTACCGATCATTCGCAGTCCCTCAAGTTCGCGCGCGGCGTCACGGTGGAGGATCTGCGGGCGCACGCGGCGGCCGTCCGCGGGCTGTCCGACGCGGTGGGGATCCGGGTGCTGATGGGCGCCGAGGTGGACATTCTCGGCGACGGATCGCTCGACTATCCCGACGACGTGCTGGCCGGGCTGGATCTGGTGGTCGGCTCGATCCACAGCCGGTTCCGGATGGCGCGCGACGAGATGACGAAGCGGGTGATCCGCGCGCTCGAGCATCCCCACCTCGACGTGCTCGGCCATCCGACGGGGCGGCTGATCGGCGAGCGCCCGCCGTACGACCTGGACATTGACGCCGTCCTCGAGGCCGCGCGGCGGACCGAGACGGCGATCGAGATCAACGCATCGCCGGACCGGCTGGACCTGCCCGACGTGCACGTCCGGGCGGCCCGTGAGCGCGGCGTCCTGGTCGCGATCGACACCGACGCGCACCAAAAGGCGCACCTCGCGTTCATGCCCTACGGCGTCGGCGTCGCCCGGCGCGGTTGGATGGACGCGGCCCACGTCGTCAACGCCTGGCCGCTCGCCACGCTGCTCGCCTTTTTGGCCCGCTAGGCGTGGCGCCGCGTCTGCCGCGGACGTTCTTTGCGCGCCCGACGATCGTCGTCGCCCGCGATCTCCTCGGTTGCTACCTGGTGCACGAGACCTCCCACGGGCGCCTGTGCGGCCGGCTCGTGGAGGTCGAGGCGTATCTCGGACCGCGCGATCCCGCGAGCCACGCCTACCGGCGCACCCCGCGCAGCGAAGTGATGTGGGGCCCCCCGGGCACGGCCTACGTCTACTTTAGCTACGGCAATCACGCGTGCCTGAACGTCGTGACGGAGCCGGAAGGCATCGCCGGGGCGGTGCTGCTCCGGGCGATCGAGCCGGTCGACGGCATCGACGAGATGGCGCGCCGGCGCGGGACGGGCGTGCCGCGGCTGATCGGGGGAGGGCCGGGCCGGCTCACCGAGGCGCTCGGCGTGACGCTGGCCGACAACCGCGCGGATCTCGTGCGGGGACCGCTCTACCTCGCGCGCGGCGCGGCGCCGCGCCGGATCGTGGCGACGCCGCGCATCGGGATCTCGGTGGCCACCGACGTGCCGTGGCGCTTCGTCGATTCGGACTCTCCGTGCCTCTCGCGGCCGCTCGGCAGGAGGCCGCGGAAGCGGCCGGAGGTCCCGCGCAGACGGGGCAGGAGGCCGCGGAAGCGGCCGGAGGTCCCGGGCAGACGGGGCAGGAGGACGCGAAGCGGCCGGAGGTCCCGCGCAAGACGGGGCAGGAGGCTGCGGAAGCGGCCGGAGGTCCCGCGCAGACGGGGCAGGAGCGGTGCGCCGGTGCGCCAAAGTGCGCCTGACAGATCGGGCGGCCGCGGTCGTGCGGCACGGGGGTGAACCGTCCGGTGCAGGGGGAGGGGCGCGAACGGCCGTGGGACCGCTTCTGGCCGGACCACGTCCCGCGGTCCATCGAGTATCCGGCGCAGCCCGCCTCGTGGATTCTCCTGCGCAACCTCCCGCACTACGCCGAGCGCCCCGCGATCCGTGTGGTGGATCCGGAGACCGCGGAGGAGCGCGGGCGGCTCACGTACGACGAGCTCTGCGCCCGGTCGCGGGCGCTCGCGGCCGGACTCGTCCGCGCGGGCGTCCGCCGGGGCGAACGCGTGGCGTTCTTTCTTCCGAACTCGCCGGCGCTGATCGCGGCCTACTTCGGGACGTGGCTGGCCGGCGCCGTGGGCGTGCCGTGCAACCCGATGCACAGAACCGCAGAACTCGAGTATCAGCTCCGCGACGCGGAGGCGTCGGTGCTGCTCACCTCCGGGCCGCTGTACCCGACGGCGGCGGAGGTCGCCGCGCGCCTTCGGATTCCGGTCTTCGTGGCGCCGGTCGGCGCGGCGGCGGGCCGGCCGGCGGACGGGCTTCCCGACGGGGCGACCCCGTGGACGGAGCTGTTCGCGTCCGCGGACGGATTCGAGCCGGTCCCCGTCGATCCGGACGCGGACCTCGCGCTTCTGCTGTACACCGGCGGCACGACCGGCGCGCCCAAGGGCGCGATGCTGACCCATCGGAACATCGTCGCCAACACCGTCCAGTTCGCCACGTGGTACGGGTTCGAGGAGGGCGGGGAAACCTGCATCGCGGCCCTCCCGATCTTTCACAGCGGCGGCATGGCGGGCGCGATGAACGTCCCGTTGTACGCCGGAGCGGCCCTTGTGCTCTTCGAGCGGTTCCGCCCGGCAGGGATCGCGCGGGCCATCGCCCGTTACGGGTGTACGCGGTTTTTCGGCGTCCCGACGATGTACGCCGCGATTCTGAACCTGCCGGACTGCCGCGATTACGATCTGTCCTCGCTGCGCGTCTGCCGCACCAGCGCGGCGTCGCTGCCCGCGGCGGTGAAGGCGCGATTCGACGAGCTGGCGGGACGCGAGATTCTCGTCGAAGGGTACGGGCTCAGCGAGACGAGCCCGCTCGCCGTCGCGAATCCGCCGCGGCGCAGCAAGGCCGGCGCGATCGGCATTCCGCTGTCCGACACCGACGCCGCCGTCGTCGATCCGCGAACGGGCGCGGCGGCCGCGCGCGGCGAGCCGGGAGAGCTGGTGCTGCGCGGGCCGCAGGTGATGCGGGGCTACTGGCGCAGGGCCGAGGAGACCGCCCTGGCGTTCCGCGGCGGGTGGTTTCACACCGGCGACATCGCGCGGCTCGACGAGGAGGGCTACTTCCAGATCGTCGACCGCCTCAAGGACGTCATCAACACGGCCGGGTACAAAGTGTGGCCGCGCGAGGTGGAGGAAGTCCTGTATGCCCATCCGGCGGTGCAGCTCGCCGCGGTCGTGGGCATGCCCGACGTGTACCGGGGCGAGACGGTGAAGGCCTTCGTCGTGCTCCGGGACGGCGCCGGCGGCGTCACCGGCGACGAGATCACCGCGCACTGCCGGGAGCGTCTCGCGGTCTATAAGGTGCCCCGCGAGGTGGAGTTCCGGGCGGCGCTGCCGATGAGCGGGGCCGGCAAAATCCTGAAGCGCGTCCTGCGCGACGCGTCCGCCTCCGGAAACCGTGAGATTTGACGCGTTTCCGGCACCTGGTGTACAGTGGGTGTACCGTGCCGCTGTTTGAGCCCGCGAAAGCGAAGAAACAGCTGCCCCCCTCCGACAAGTGGAGCGTCACCGTCGAAAAGAATTTCTGTAAGGCCTGCCGGTTCTGCATCGACGTGTGTCCCGTCGACGTGTTCCGGTGGAGCACAGAGGTCAACACGATCGGCTGGTTCCCCATCGAGGTGGCGCACGAAGCGAACTGCGTCGGCTGCATGCTCTGTTACCAGGTCTGTCCCGACTTCGTGATCAACGTCGAGCCGAAAAAGACGAAGGCCCCTCGGGAGGGCGCGGCGTGATCGCCCCGTCGGTGGCGTCCGTCCGGCTCGTCGCGCCGTGGGCGGAGTGGAACACGCGCTTCACCGACGGCCGGCGGGTGCTGGAGACCGGAACGTTTGCGCTCACCGAAGGCGCCATCGCCGCGGGCTGCCGCTTTTTCGCCGGCTATCCCATCACGCCGGCCACCGAGATCGCGGAGCACATGTCGAAACGCCTTCCCCAGGTCGGCGGCTACTACGTGCAGGCGGAGGACGAGCTGGCCGGCGTCCACATGTGCGCCGGCGCGAGCCTCGCCGGGCTCAAGGCGATGAGCGCGAGCTCCGGCCCCGGTTACACATTGATGCACGACGCGTACGGATGGGCGGTCGCAAACGAGGTGCCGCTCGTGATCGTCGACGCGATGCGGGTGGGGCCGGTGAGCGGCATCACCGGCGCGCCGGGCCAGGGCGAGTTCTACATCGCACGCTACTGCTCGCACGGCGGCAACATCGAGAGCCTCGTCCTGTCGCCGGACAGCGTGCAGGAGACCTACTGGCTCACGATCGACGCGCTCAATCTGGCGGAGCGCTTCCGCACCGTCGTGACGATCCTGACCGATCAGGTGATCTCGGACATGCAGGAGGATCTGTTCCTGCCGCGGTCGGCGGACGACCTCGCGGAGATCGTGGTCCCCCGGCGTCACAACACGGAGATGCCGTTTTACCCGCAGGGCTCCGACGCGATCGACGTCGCGCCGAACGTGGTGGGGCAGGGGACCGGGGTGTGCGTCTCTGCCTACACTCACACGCCCGAGGGCTACGACATCGAGGAGATGGAAGCGCACTGGGACCAGTCGATCCGGCTCATCAACAAGATCCGCCGTCACCGCGAGGAACTGCTGCGGTACGAGGCGGTGGGGCTGGACGACGCCGACGTCATCGTCGTGGCGTACGGCGCGACCGCCCGCACGGCGAAGACCGCGGTCCTGCGGGCCCGCCGGGCGGGGGTCCGGGCCGGTTTTCTCCGGCTCATCACGCTGTGGCCGTTCCCCGACGAGCTGTTCACCCGCGACGTGCCCTACGTCGTCTGTGAGCTCAACTACGACGGGCAGCTCGTGCGGGAGGTCCAGCGGGCGGCCCCGGCGCGCGACCGCGTGCACTTCATGGGCAAGAGCGCCGAGCTCCATACGGTGGAGGAAGTGCTCCGGGCGCTCGACGGAGTGGTGAAGGGACAGGGCATTCCCGCGATGCCGTACATCTGGACGGAGGTGCGGTAGCCGATGGCCAACCGCCTGGTCGAGAAGTACCTGCGGCCGAGCCAGATCCCGACGAAAGCGTGCCACGGATGCGGCATCGGGATGATCGAGAACTGGATCCTGCAGGCCATCGACGAGCTGGGCTGGTCGCGGGAGGACGTCGTGTTCATCACCGGCATCGGCTGCGTCGGGCGGCAGACCTACGCGACCTGGGGCGGCGACAACGTCGGCGCGACCCACGGCCGCGCGCTCGCCGTAGCGACGGGCCTCAAGGTGGCCCAGCCCGACAAGAAGTACGTGGTGGTGGTCGGCGACGGCGACGCGGCGGCGATCGGGACGTCCCATCTGATCCACGCGGCGCGGCGCAACCTCGGCGTGACCGTGATCTGCGAAGACAACATGGGGTACGAGTCCACCGGCGGCCAGTTCTCGCCCACCACGCCGGCGGGGTACGTGATGAACTCCAGCCCGTACGGCATGGTCGAACCCAGCTTCGACCCGTGCGACATCGTGAAGGCCGCCGGGGCCACGTTCGTCGCCGAGTACACCGCGGTGCAGTGGCTGCAGACGAAGAAAGCGATCAAGAAGGCGCTGCAGAACGACGGGTTCTCCTTCGTGCACGTGCGGTTCCAGTGCAACGAGAACTTCGGCGCCTACGCGCTCGGCACGCGCGACACCGTCGCCAACATTCAGTGGATCGAGGACCACACCCGCGGCGTCGACCGCGACGGCAGGCCCACCGAGTTCACTTGGGAGACCGGTATCAAACATGACGCGAGCAACAGCCGGCCGGAGTTCTCGCGGCTGCTCCGCGACCTCAATACCCGCGTTGCCGCCGGGAACGGCCGGGGCGGTCACGGCTGAGGCGCGCGGGGGGCCGGCCGTGGCAGCCACGGGCGTTCTGACGAAGGCCCGCACCGAGATCCTGATCAGCGGCTTTGGCGGCCAGGGCGTCGTGCGGATGGGCCAGATCCTCGGCCTCGCCGCGATCCGTCAGGGGATGCGCGTCACGATGCTCAAGAGCCACGGCACCGAGACCCGCGGCGGCTACGTCCGCGCGCAGCTCGTGGTGGCGCCCGAATACGTCGACAGTCCGGTCGTGGAGCACGCCGACTACTTCGTCGCGTTCTCGCAGTCGGCTTACAGCAAGTTCTACGAGCTGGCCTCGGGGGCGATTCTGTACGACCCCGACATGGTGACGAAGGTGCAGCCGCGCGACCCGGAGCGGCACGTGCGCGTGCCGGCGACCGCGCTCGCGAAGGAGCGGTTCAACAACGCGCTGTTTGCCAACTCCATCATGCTGGGGGCGCTGACGCGCCTCGCCGGACTCGACGCCGGCGCGGTGCGCGCCGCGATGCTCGAGGTGCTGCCGCGGTTCCATGACGAGAACGCGACGGCGTTTCTACTGGGGTGCGAGCTCTAGCCTTCCCGCTTCAAAACGTCGCAGAACGCGTCGACCACCTTGGGGTCGAACTGCGCGCCCGCGCAGCGGCGGAGTTCCGCGACGGCGTCCAGTGAGTACACCATCGCCCGATACGGCCGCACCGTCGTCATCACGCCGTACGCATCCGCCACGGCGAGGATTCTCGCCCCGAGCGGAATCTGGTCGCCCTTCAGGCCGTCCGGATACCCCTTACCGTCCCACTGTTCATAACGGTGGCGGAGAATCGCCGCGACGCCCTGCATCCCCTTGACCGGCCGCAGCACCTGCTCCGCAAGCGCCGGAACGGCGCGCACGATGCCGCGCTGCTGCTCCGTCAGGCGGGAATGGCCGCGGAGAATCGCTTCCGGCACGCCGATCTTCCCGAGATCGTGCAGCAAGGCCGCGCGGCGGAGGTCCACGATCTCCTCGCGGCTGCAGGACAGCATGCCGGCCGTGGCCTCGACCCACGCCTCCAGGCGCTCGCTGTAGCCGGCCCGGTGGCCGTCGCGGTCGTCGAGGGCCCGACCGAGGATCTTGACCTGTTCCTCGGCTTTGAGCGCGCTGCGTTCCGCGTTCAGCAATTTGGCCGCGCGCTCGACGAGCAGCGGGTAGAGCTCCTCGAGGGCCCAGGGCGTCGGAAGGGGTCCGCCGAGCTCGTAGGCGGCTCCCGACGGGACCGGCCCGGCCGTGCCGTTCGACGGTTGTGGAGATGGCGCTGCGGCGGGGGGCTCGACGGGGGCCGTCGCCGGCTGCGGCGTCGGGACGGGGTCGGCCGGCGGGGTCGGGACAGAGCCGGCCGGCGGCGTGCTGTCGGCCGACAACGTTTCTCTCAGACGCGCGCTTTCCGCTTCCAAGATCCGCTTGGCGTCGGACACGGGCGTTCGTTCGGCCGGCGGCTCCGGCCGCGGGTCGGCCTGCCGGACGGGGGTCTCGAACAGCTCGCGCCGCATCGCCACGAGCCGCGCGCTCTCGCTTTCGAGCTCCTGCCGGGCCGCGGTGATCTGCGCGTCGAGCGCTTCACGGGCCGCCGTCGCGAGCCGCGCGCTCTCGCTCTCGAGCTCCTGCCGGGCCGCGGCGATCTGTGCGTCAAGCGCTTCGCGGGCCGCCGCGACGCGGGCGTCCTCCGAGGCCAGGTCGTCGCGCGCCTTCGTCAGCCGCACGTGCTCCGAGGCAAGGCGCGCCCGCTCGATCTGCAGCTCGTTCTGCACCGCCAAGAGCCACAGGTTGAGCGCCGCCAGCTGTTGACGCGCCTGGTCGAGCCGTGCGCGCTGCGCTTCCAGCTCGCGGTGCGCCTCGGACAGCGACGTGCCCTCGGTCTGCAGAATGCGCAGCGCCTCGGCGATCCGGACGTCGTCCGCGCCGGCGTCCGGTTGGGGCCCGCCGGCCCGTTCGGCTAACAGGGCACATTCCAGCGCTGTCGCCCCCTGCATCGCCAGCGCCAGCATGACGTCGAGCTCAGCCGCAGACCAGCTGCGCGGTGCGTCGAAGCAGCAGACGATCGATCCGAGCCTCTTGCCGCCGCGAGTGAGCGGCCACGAGGCAACGGCGCGGTAGCCCTCGCGCTCCGCGGTCTGGCGCAGCCCGTCATCTTGCGGAAGGTCCCGGACGTCGGAGACGATGACGGGGCCGGATCCGGATGTGCTGCGATGCTCGGGGATCCCGCCGCGCGAGGCCCACAGGCGCGTCGCCTCGCCGTCCGGGGCGGAGAGGTACACCGCGCCGCGCTGCCCGCCCGTCAGAGCCAGGGCGGCCACCCCGATCGCCTCGGCGGCGTCGGCCACCGACGTGGACCGCTTCAACGTTCCACTGAGGCTTACGAAACGTTCTATTAAATTGCCGCCGGAGGACGGAGTGGGAGACTCCTGGTCCCGACGCACCAGCGTACCAGCCTGAGGAACGCCGTCGTCCGTCATCGCCGCCCCCACCGTAAGGAGCCTTGTGCCCCACTCGGGGTTGCGCCAGACCAACCGGCCGCGTCCCGCGGCTCGACCCCGCCGCGCCCCGGCGGTGTCTAGGTTCAGATAGATCCGACTACACTTGACACTCGGTGCAACGGCGGCATCGGGGCCGCTTCCGGCCGTTGGGCGGTGGCTATACTGGCACCACCATGGCCATCCTCAAGCCGTTCCTAC
>DATGFS010000071.1 GCA_035308905.1 bacterium
CGACGTCGTGATCGGCAGCCGCCGCGAAAACGCCGTCGCGCGGGCGGCGGACGAGATCGCGGGCGCGACGCGCCGCACGGTCGTGCCGGTAGCGGCGGACGTCGCCACGCCGGCCGGCGTCGACGCGCTGCTGGAGACGGCGTGGTCGCGGTTCGGCCGGCTCGACATCCTCGTGGCCAACGCCGGCGGCCCCCCGGCCGGCTCCGGGCTCGCGCTCACCGACGCGCAGTGGGAACAGGCCTTCAACCAGAATCTGATGAGCGCGGTGCGTCTGATCCGGGGCGGGGTGCCGCTGATGCGCGCGAACAACTGGGGCCGCATCCTGACCGTCATCACGTCGGGGGTCAAGGTCCCGATTCCACAGCTCATCCTGAGCAACGTCTTCCGGTCCGGCGTCGTCGCGTTTACGAAAACGCTCTCGTTCGAGCTCGCGCCGCACAACATCCTCGTCAACAACCTCGCGCCCGGCCGCATCGACACCGACCGCGTGCGGTGGCTCGACGGTGTCCGTGCGAAGGAAACGGGCAAACCGGTGGACGCGATCGTGAAGGAGAGCGTGGCCGGGATCCCGCTCGGACGCTACGGCGAGCCGCGGGAGTTCGCGGCGCTGGCCGTGTTCCTCGCCTCGGAGGCCGCGAGCTATATCACGGGGCAGACGATCTGCATCGACGGCGGACAGACCCGCTCGATGATGTAACGCGGCCCCGCGATGCGTTCCCAAACCCGCGCCGCGCTGGTCGTGGCGGCGTCGTCGTCGTTTCTCAACCCATACATGGTCAGCGCGCTCACCGTGGCGCTGCCGGCCGTGGGACGCGAGTTTCACGCCGATGCCGCGACGCTGAGCTGGCTCACGACGGCGTACCTGCTGGCGAGCGTCATCTGCCTCGTGCCGCTCGGACGCGTCGCCGACCTGTACGGCCGCCGCCGCGTGTTCACGCTCGGGGTCGTGCTGTTCGTCCTTTCGTCGGTGCTCTGCGCGCTCGCGCAGTCGACCGCCGTGCTGCTGCTCTGCCGGGTCTTCCAAGGGGCGTCGTCGGCGATGATCTTCAGCAACGGCGTCGCGATGCTCACCGCAGTTGCCCCGCCGGCGCTGCGCGGCCGGCTGCTCGGGGTCACGGTAGCGTGCGTGTACATCGGCCTGTCGCTCGGCCCGGTCATCGGCGGGCTGCTGACGCAGGGGTTCGGGTGGCGCTCGGTGTTCTTGGGGACGGTGCCGATCGGCCTCGTGACGTTCTGGCTGGCGGCCTGGTATCTGCCGCGGGAGGCCGATGCGCCGAGGCGGGGGGAAGGGCTCGACGGTCCGGGTGTCCTCTTGTACGCGGCGATGTTCACGGGGTTCGCGATCGGGCTCTCGACCGTGCCCGCGCCGGCGTCGGGATGGCTGATCGCGGCGGGGCTCGGCGCCGGTGCGCTGTTCGTGTACCGGTCGTGGCACGTGCGGTCGCCGGTCCTGGACGTCCGGCTGTTCCAGACCAACCGCGTCTTCGCGCTCTCCGGGGTCGCCGCGCTGCTCAACTACGCCGCGGGGGCGCCAAGCGCGTTCCTCGTGAGCCTCTATCTGCAGTACGTGAAGGGGATGTCGCCGGCGCACGCGGGGGCGATCTTGATCGCGCAGCCCGTGATGCAGGCGATCGTGTCGCCGGCCGCCGGATGGCTGTCGGAGCGGATCGAGCCGCGGATCGTCGCGTCGATCGGCATGGCGATGACCGCGGGCGGCCTCGCCGCGCTCGCGGCGAAGCCGCCGGGCCCGGCGTCGTACGTCGTCGGCGCGCTCGTCGTGATGGGGGCCGGGTTCGGCCTGTTCTCGTCGCCCAATACCAACGCCATCATGAGCAGCGTACCGGCGGGCGCCTACGGCGTCGCGGCCGGGGTCACCAGCACGATGCGCATCGGCGGGCAGCTGCTGAGCTTCGCGGCGCTTACGGTGATCTTCAACGCGTTTCTCGGCGCGGCGCCGGTCACCGCGGCCAACCTGGACCACTTCCGCGCCGCGGCCCGCCTGGGATTCGCCGTCTTCGCCGCGGCGTGCGGAACCGGCGTGCTGGCTTCGCTCGCCCGCGGCAACCTGCACGCCGGCCGCCCGGCCGGCGGACCCGCCGCCGGCCACGACGAAATTGAAGTCGGGCAGTCCGCGGTGCCGAGACCCGCGGCGTTCCGGAGGGAGCCGACCGATGCCTGAGCCGTTTTCCGTCGTCGCCTTCACCGGCAGCCTGCGCGCCGCGTCGTACAATCGCGCGCTTGCCCGGGCCGTCCGCGATCTGGCCCCGCGCTCGCTCGCCGTCAGGATCGAAGAGATCGACGCGATCCCGCTTTACAACCTCGACGTGGAGCGGGCCGCGTTCCCGGACGCGGTGACACGCCTCAAGCAGGCGATCGGGGCCGCGGACGGGACGCTCATCGTGACGCCGGAGCACAACTTTTCGATGTCGGGCGTGCTCAAGAACGTCATCGATTGGATCAGCCGGCCGCCCGGCGACGCCGCGTTGAGAGGCAAACCGGTCGGCATTCTCGGCGCCACCACCGGGCTCGTCGGCACGGCGCGGGCGCAGATGCATCTGCGCACGGTCCTCACCAACCTCAATGCAATCGTCATGCCCCAGCCGGCCGTGCTGATTCCCCGGGCGAACGAGAAATTCGACGCGGCGGGCCGGCTCACCGACGAGGAGACGGCCAGGCACATCCGCACATTCCTGGGCGCGTTCACGGACTGGATCGCGCTGATCAGCCGGAAAGAGCGTCCGGACGGTTAGCGGGCGCCGCTCCCCATGAGGGCGCCCAACCGGCGCGCAAGCGGACGGTTGACGGCGTCGAGCACGGCCTTGCAGACCGCGCGCGGCAGGTTCCGCTCGGTGGCTCCGCCGACGTAGCGCTCCGCCTCGCCGCCGTTTTTGCGCGCCCCCGATACCACCGCGACGACGAGCGCATACGACGGTGCCAGGGAGTCCAGCACGTCCTCGAGCGTGTAGGCGTGCGGCTCACCGAGGATGCCGTGGAGCGCCGCGAGCGTGGCCTCCGCGACGAGGAACCGCGGCGCCGGCTCCGAGGTCAGGATCGACCCGGACGAGGTGCCGACGACCTCGCGGGCGCCAAGACGCAGGCGCACCTGCGCCGACGCCCGCCCGCCCTCGGACTCGAAATGGACGTCCAGCAGCCGTACCCGCGCTTCCGCGGGGAGCGCGCGCTCCGGGTACCAGGCCGCCCGCCGCGCCGCGGCGGCCGGCGACATCTTCGCCGCCGTGGAGGCGCGGCTGGCGAGCGCCAGCAGATCGTCCACCGTCGAAGGGGGATGGCCAGGCTCGCGGTTCTCGTGGCGGCGGCCGCCCGCGAACCCGACGCTGACGGTGACGCGGCGGTCCGACCCGGCCACCGGGACCTGCACCACGTCTTGGATGCGGGCCGCCAGGGCGCGCGCGTCGTCGTCCGCGCGGGTCGTCGCGATCGCAAACTCGTCGCCGCCGTACCGGCACAGCAGGTCGGTCATGGGATCGGTGCAGCGCCGCAGCAGGTCGCCGACCGAGCGAAGGACACCGTCGCCGACCACGTGCCCGAGCGACTTGTTGACCTCGCCGAAGCTGTCGAGATCGATGAACAGCACAGTGACTTCCTGTCCGCGCGCCAGCGCGCCGGCCGCCCACGTCCGCAGCGCGGTCGCCCACGGCAGTCCGGTCAGCGGATCGGTCTGCTGGTTGATCGCGCGCAGCACCGCGGACAGCGTGAGGTAGCCGACCGCGCGATCGCCCTGCATGACGGGCAGCACTTCCAGCTCCTGCGACATCAGCAGCGCGTGGGCCTGCAGCAGCGGCAGGTCCGGGCTCGGGGGCGTGACCCCGGACCTCATCAGATCCGTCACGGGACGGAAGGGCCGTTCTTCGAGCAGATCGAGCGAGGTGAGCACGCCCACCAGCCTGCCGGCGTCGAGCACGGGAACGACGGGAAGGTGGTGAACCCGCAGCGCGGCGGACGCTTTCGCCGCGGTATCGCACGCCGACACGAAGACCGCCGTCGGCGTCATCACGTCCCCCACGCGGTCGAGCGCGCCCTCCATTTGCCTGTGCTTTCGCTCCACCGCCTCGCGTTCCTCCGGACAACGGGCGCGTATGGCGGGGCCCGGCGGCAGGGTGCCGTTGCGAAGCGGTCGAAAGCGTCTGAAATAGGTTCCATGCGTGTCGCGATCCCCCGTCAGAGGCGGTGATCCCAGGTGGCGGTTTCCCGGTACGTCGGCGCACGGGTCAAGCGCATCGAAGACCCCAAGCTCATTCGCGGCGAGGGCGAGTACGTCGACGACCTGAGATTCCCCGGTTTGTTGCACGCGGCCTTTGTGCGCAGCCCGCACGCCCACGCGCGCATCGTTCGAATCGACCTGGCCGGGGCCGCGGCGCTGCCGGGGGTGCGGGCCGCCATGTCCGCGTCCGACCTCCCGGAGATCCAAAAGCCCCTGCCGGCCCTCACGGTCGACGAGATGCGCGTCGTCGCGCACCGGCCGCTTGCCGACGGGGAAGTCCACTACGCCGGCCAGCCGGTCGCCGTGGTCGTGGCCGACGACCCGTACGTCGCGCGCGACGGCGCGGAGCGCGCCGTCGTGGAGTACGCGCCGCTGCCGGCCGTCATCGACCTGGACCGGGCCGCCGCCGGCGCTCCGTATGTCCACGAATCGCTCGGCACGAACGTCGCGTACCGGCAGGTCCTCGACGAGGGGGATGTCGACGCCGCGTTCCGGCAGGCTCCCGTCGTGGTCCGGCAGCGCATGCTCAACCAGCGCCTCGCGCCCGTCCCGCTCGAGCCCCGGGGAACCGTGGCGATGTACGACGGCAGCACGGGGCAGGGCATCCTGACGGTCTGGAACTCCACCCAGGAAGCGCACGCGATCCGCGACGGCATCGGCCAGGCACTCGGGCTCGAGACCCGGCGCATCCGCGTCATCACGCCGGACGTCGGCGGCGGCTTCGGCGCGAAGCTCAACACATACCCGGAAGACGTCGTCGTCGCGCAGCTCGCGAGGCGGCTCGGCCACGCCGTGAAGTGGATCGAGACGCGCCGGGAAAACATGCTCACGACGACCCACGGCCGCGCGCAGGCGGCGGACCTCGAGGTCGCGGCGGAGCGCGACGGGCGCCTTCGGGGTCTCCGCATGCGGCTGCTCGCCGATCTCGGCGGCGAGCTCATCTACCTCACGGCGATCATCCCGACGCTCACCCCGCTCATGATTCAGGGACCCTACAAGATCCCGGCGATTCACAGCGAGCTCCTCGCGCTCTACACGAACACCTGTCCGACCGGCGCCTACCGCGGCGCCGGGCGGCCGGAGGCGACGTACTACCTGGAGCGCGTGATGGATCTCGTGGCGCGCGAGACGGGCGTCGATCCGGCGGAGGTTCGGCGCCGCAACTTCATTCCGCCCGAGGAGTTTCCATATAAGACGCTCACCGGCGCCACGTACGACTCCGGCGAGTACGCCAAGCCGCTCGACGAGGCGCTGCGCCTCTCGGACTATCACGGCCTCCGGCAGCGGCAGGCCGGCGCGCGGCAAGAGGGGCGCCTCGTCGGCATCGGGGTAAGCAGCTACGTCGAAATCTGCGGCTTCGGCCCCTGGGAGCTCGGGACGGTCCGGATGAATCCCGACGCCACGGTCACCGTCATCACCGGCACTTCTCCCCACGGGCAGGGCGGCGCGACGGGCTTGGCGCAGATCGTCGCCGACGCCCTCAGCGTCTCGCCGGAGCAGGTAACGGTCGTCCACGGCGACACGCTCATGGTCCAGTACGGCGGCGGCACCAGCGGCAGCCGCAGCATGTCGCTCGGCGGCTCCGCGGTGTATCTCGCGTCGATGGAGGTCCGCGAGCAGGTCCTCGGGATCGCCGCGGACATGCTGGAAGCGGCAAAGTCGGACCTCGTGCTCGAGGACGGCGGGGTCACGGTGCGCGGCGCCCCCGGCCGCGGGGTCGCGCTGGCCGAGATCGCCAAAGCGGCGTACGGCGGCAAGCATCTGCCGGAGGGGCAGAGCCCCGGGCTCGAGGCGACCAGCCGGTTCAAGTCGCAGGGCACCACGTTTCCGTTCGGCAGCCACGTGTGCGTCGCGGAGGTCGATCCCGACACCGGCGGCGTGCGGCTCGAGCGCTACGTATGCGTCGACGACTGCGGCCGCGTCATCAACCCGCTGCTCGTCGACGGGCAGATCCACGGCGGGGTCGCGCAGGGGGCGGCGCAGGCGCTCTTGGAATACGCGGCCTACGACGAGAACGGCCAGCTGCTTACCCCCACGCTGTCGGAGTACGCGATCCCGAAAGCACGCCACATCCCGCGCGTCGAGCGCGGCAGGTCCGTTACGCCGACCCCGCGCAACCCGCTCGGCGCGAAGGGCATCGGCGAAGCGGCGACGATCGGCTCGACGCCGTGCGTGGTCAACGCGGTGGTCGACGCGCTCGCGCATCTGGGCGTCCGCCATCTCGACATGCCGCTGTCGCCCGAACGCGTGCGGGCCGCGATCGCGACGGCACGCGACACCGGCCGGAGGCAAGCATGAATCCCGGACACGTGCTGACTCTCCACGACCTCGTGGTCGATCACGTCTACACACTTTTGGAGAAAGAGGGCTGGCAGTGGCAGCCGCCGCTGAGCACGGCGCTCGACGGGCTGACCGCGGCGCAGGCGGCGTGGAAGCCCTCGCCGGAGCGGCATTCCATCTGGCAGATCGTCCGCCATTTGATTCTCTGGAAGGGCGGCGTGCTCGACGCCTGGAACGGGAATCCGCCCGACGGACAGCAGCTGCTCGCACGGGACTGGCGGGAGGCGGGCGGGGCCGAGAGCGACTGGGAGCGCGACCGGCAGCGACTGCTCGCGATCTCCCTGGAACTGTTGAGCCTGGTGCACGGCCTCGACGACGCCGGCCTATCGAAGCCGATCGATTGGTATCAAGGCCGGCACCGGCAGGCGCTGGCGGTGCGCGTCGTCCGGACGACGACCCACGACGCCTACCACACCGGGCAGATTCAATACCTGCGGGCCCTCCAGAGCGTCAAGCGCTAGCGACAGGCCTAGACTAGGAGCCGGCCGCCCGGCCACGAGTCACCCCCCCACCGTCGAGTTCTGCTTCGGCCGCGGCAGGAGTCCAACCGCGCGGGGCGAACATCCGTTCGTAGCGCTGGTCGAGCCATTCCAGGAGTCGAAGCATGACATTGGAGCAGATCATCGAAGCGCTGCGCACCCGTCCGCGGTTCGCGCCACAGTTCACGGCGTGGCATACGATCCCTGAACGGGCCGCGCACTACGAGCCGTTTCCCTCGGACCTGGATGCACGGCTCGTCCAGGCGCTCGGCCGCACAGGGATCACCCAGTTGTATTCACACCAGGCCGAGGCCTACGGCATTGTCCGCGGCGGGTCCGATGCCGTCGTCGTGACGCCGACCGCGTCCGGGAAGACCCTCTGCTACAACCTTCCGGTCTTGGACACGGTGCTGCGCGACCCTCAGGCCCGCGCGCTCTACCTGTTTCCGACCAAAGCCCTCGGCGCCGACCAGGTCGACGAGCTTCAGACGTTGATCGGGTTGCTCGGCGCGGA
>DATGFS010000072.1 GCA_035308905.1 bacterium
GGAGGTCCTGCGAAGACGGGACAGGAGGCGCGAAGGCGCCGGAGGTCCTGCGAAGACGGGACAGGAGGCGCGAAGGCGCCGGAGGTCCTGCGTAGACAGGGGGAGATGGTGGCCATGGCCGAACGGACGCCGGCAAGAGGCCGCTCTGCGGCCGGAGGTCCCGCGCGAGACGGGGCAAGAGGCCGCTCTGCGGCCGGAGGTCCCGCGCAAGACGGGGCAGGAGGCCGCTCTGCGGCCGGAGGTCCTGACCGGATCACGCTGCGCCTGCCGGACGGATCGACGCGCGCCTTTCCGCGCGGCGTCGCGCTGGCCGAAGTGGCGCGGGAGACCGGGGCGCGCGACGCGCTTGCCGCGCGCGTCGACGGCGAGGTGCGGGATCTCGCGTTCCGCCTGGACGGCGACGCCGCGGTCGAATGGCTGACCTTCGCCGACCCCGGGGGCCGCGAGGTCTACTGGCACAGCACGTCGCATCTCCTGGCGCAGGCGGTCCGCGAGCTGTTCCCCGAGGCGAAGCTCGCGATCGGGCCGCCCATCGACGACGGCTTTTACTACGACTTCGATATCGGCCGGCCGTTCACGCCGGAGGACCTCGAGCGCCTCGAAGCCCGGATGCGCGAGCTCGCCACGCGCGACCAGCGGATCGAGCGAATCGCCGTGCCGCGCGGCGACGCCGTCCGGCTGTTTCGCGACCGGCAGGACGTCTACAAGAGCGAGCTGCTCGAGGGCATTCCCGACGACCCGGTCAGCTTCTACCGGCAGAACGGCTTTCAGGACATGTGCCGGGGTCCGCACCTCCCGTCAACGGGCCTCATCAAGGCGGTCAAGCTGCTCAGCACGTCGGGCGCCTACTGGCGGGGCGACGAGCGGCGGCCGATGCTGCAGCGGATCTACGGCATCTCGTTTCCCACGCAGCAGGCGCTGGACGAGTACCTGGCGCGCCTGGAAGAGGCCAAGCGGCGCGACCACCGCAAGCTGGGCCGCGAGCTCGGTCTCTTCGCGTCGGTCCAGGAGGTCGGGCAGGGGCTGCCGCTGTGGCTGCCGCGCGGGGCCACGGTGCGCCGGATCCTCGAGCGCTACATCATCGACCTCGAAGAGAGCCTCGGCTACCAGCACGTGCACACCCCGGATCTCGCCAACGTCGAGCTGTACAAGATCAGCGGGCACTGGGACCACTACCGCGAGAACATGTACCCGCCGATGAAGGTCGACAACGAAGAGCTCGTGCTGCGGCCGATGAACTGCCCGCATCACATCATGGTCTTCAAGCAGGGCCAGCACAGTTACCGCGACCTCCCGGTGCGCATCGCCGAGCTCGGCACGATGTACCGCTACGAGCGGTCCGGCGTGCTGACCGGCCTCGCGCGCGTGCGGGCGATGACGCTCAACGACGCGCACATCTTCTGCCGCCCCGACCAGCTGATGGACGAGTTCATCAGCGTCGTGCGGCTGATCCAGCGTGTGTACGCGGATCTCGGGCTGCATCCGTTCTGGTACCGCCTGTCCACCCGCGACCCGCACGACCGCGAAAAGTTCGTGCAGAACGACGCGATGTGGGAGTCGGCGGAAGGGCAGCTGCGGGCGGCGATGCAGACGCTCGGACTCGACTATGTCGAGGCCCCGGGCGACGCCGCGTTCTACGGCCCCAAACTCGACGTGCAGGTGCCCAACGTGATGGGCAAGGACGAGACGATTTCGACCGTGCAGCTCGACTTCTACCTGCCGGAGCGGTTCGGCCTCGAGTACATCGGCGAGGACAGCCAGCCGCACCGGCCGGTGATGATCCACCGGGGCGTCATCAGCACGCTCGAGCGCATGATGGCGTTTCTGATCGAGCAGTACGCCGGCGCGTTTCCGCTCTGGCTCGCGCCCGAGCAGGTGCGCGTGCTGCCGATCGCCGACCGGCACCTCGCCTACGCGCGCCGAGTCGCCGACACGCTGCGCGGCCGGGGCATCCGCGTCGAGGTGGACGTCAGCAGCGAGCGGACCGGGCACAAGATCCGGGAAGCGCAGTTGATGAAGATTCCGTACATGCTCGTCGTCGGCGACCGCGAGGAGGCGCAAGATGCCGTGGCCGTCCGCAGCCGGGCGAAGGGCGACGAAGGCACGCAGCCGATCGCGGCGTTCGCCGAGCGCGTCGGCGCGGAGGCCGCGCACCGCGCACCGGCGGCCTCCTAAGGGGCGCGGGCGACGATATGCAGGGTGACCGTGACCGGATCCCGCGCCACGAAGATGAACGCGCGCGGGTAGGGGATGCCGTAGTCGGCCATCCGGACCGTCGCGGTCGCGTCGGCCGCGTACTCGGCGGCGAGCGCGAGCACGCGGGCCGTAAAGGCGGTCTCGCGCGCGACGTCACGGATGACGAGGCGCCCGCGCACTTCCGCGGGGAACGGCTCGACGGCGAGGCCCGGGCGCGCCGCCGCGGTGCCCGTGAACGTGATGGTGGGATACGTGCCGGTCTGCAGGAACGTTGCGTGCATCGCGCGGTCGCGCATCCCGATGCCGGTGGTCAGGCTGCGCGCGTCGACAACGGCGGAAATCCGGGCCGCATAGGCGTCGCCGTCGGCCGGCTCGACCTCGACGCGGCCGCTCACCCGGGCCGTGTGGCCGGAAAACCCTCCGCGGTTGTCGGGGACGGCGAAGGTCACGGACGATTCGCCAGGCACGATCGCGAAGCCGTGGAGCGGGATGGGCGCGGCGCGCGGGGGCGTCGCGGGGACCGGTGCCGCGGCGGCACGCCACGCCATCGTTGCGGCGATCGCCGCCGTCAGCAGGACAATCCGCCGGGTCCGGGCCGAGGTGAGGGTGCGCATCGCCAGATTCTTACCGCGTTCGTGTATCGGGCGCGTCACAGCGGCGCCTCTTCTCGCCGGCGGAAGCATCGCGTGCCGATGTCGCTGACATCGGGTCCGCGGCCGTGAGCGGCCCCCCCTCCGCGGTCTATCTGCTCCTCGGCGAGGAAGACGTCCGCGCGGACGAGGCGCTGCGGACAATTCTGCACGAGGTGGTGCCGGACGAGGAGCGCGCGCTCAACCTCGACGTCATCGACGCCGGCACGATGCCGATCCAGGACGTGATCACGCGGTGCGAGACGCTGCCGTTCTTCGGCGCGCGGCGCGCGGTGGTCTTCCACGTGCGCAATCCGGAGTCGTGGCGCGCGGCCGAGCAGGACGCCCTCGCGGACTATCTGAACCAGGGGGTGCCGCCGTCCGTGCTCGTGATCGTGGCCCCGCGGCTCGACCAGCGGCGCCGGCTCGCCGGGGTGCTGCAGCGCAAGGCGCAGGTGATTCGGTGCGACCCGCTCGACCCCGGGCAGCTCCCGGCGTGGCTCGTCGCGCGCGCCCGCGAGTCCGGCAAGACGATGACGCCGGAAGCCGCGAATCTCTTGGTGGAGCTGGCCGGCGGCGGTCTGCGCGCGCTCGGGCTCGAAGTCGCGAAGCTGGCCGCCTACGCCGGGGACCGCGAGACGATCACCGCCGCCGACGTGCGCGAGGTCGCGAGCCACGTCGCGGCGCAGGTCACGATCTTCGAGGTCATGGATGCCGTCGGCCACCGGCGTCCGGACGACGCGTTTCGTCTCCTCGATTCGCTGATCGCCCTCGGCGAGCCGCCGCTGCGCATCCTCTATATGTTGGAGGATCAGGTGCGCATGCTGGCCCGCGTCCAGGAGCTCGTCGACCGCGGCGTGCGGAACCGCTCAGACGTGCAGAAGGCGCTCGGGTCGCGGGCGTGGCGCTACCGCGATTATCAGAAACAGGTCGATGCGTTTGGGCGAATCGACGTGGAGACGCTGCTGGGACTGCTGCTCGAGACCGACGGCGCGATCAAGACGGGGCAGATGCCCCCGCGCCTGGCGCTGGAAACCTTGGTCGTGCGGATGAGCGGGGTGTAGGGCCGGGTCCTACGCCGACGCGCGCGTCTGCGAGTTCGCCCAGCGCGTCAACCGCGACTTCTTGCGGGCCGCCGCGTTGGGATGCAGGATGCCCTTGCGGGCCGCGGCATCGAGTGCGCTGATCGCGGCGAGCAGGGAGTCTCCGCCGGGCTGCTCCGTCGTGCGCGCGTCCTTGACGACCGTTTTGACCCTGGACCGGATCGCCTGGTTGCGGACCGCGCGCTTGACGTCTTGACGCTTCCGCTTCAGGCCGGACTTCGTTCGCTTCGCCACACCGCCACCTCCACATAATCCCGCCGCGGCGTCGTGCGGCCTCCGCAGCGGGCGACGCCCATTGTAGCACAGGGGCGGCGGGTGCGCGCGCGCTCAGTCCGGGAGGGCATCGGCGTGCTGGAGCGGGTGCCCGTCCATGTCCGCCGCGGGCAGATCAAGATGGCGCAGCACCGTTGGCGCGATGTCGAGCACGGACGTCGGTTCGAAGTGTGCCGCGGCGCCGTCGAATCCGCGGCCATCGATCATCAGGAACGGCGCCTGCTCGTACGCGCCGAGGCCGCCGTGCTGGCCGAATCCAAGGTGGTGCGACTTGCCCGGCCCCGGAAGCGCCTCGAGGCTCAGCCCGGGCACCCCGAAGTCGTTGACGCCGTCCTCGGCCGGCATCGAGACGGCAAAAGCCAACCCTTCCCGCGGCGCCTGGCCGACCTCGCCCAGCCGGTCGGGCGGGAACACCCGGCCCGCCCAGTCGGACGACATGAGGAAATCGCTCAGCGCCGGAATTCGCGTGCCGTTGTCGGGATGTACGTACACCAAGGCGGCCGTCCCGCTGGACACGGACACGACGTCTCCCGACGAGGGCCCGGCTTTGAGACCCGCCGCGATCAGCTCCGCCTCCACGTCCACGACCCCTGTGACCGTCTGGTGCCCATGGTCGGATCCGATCGCGACGAGGACGTCGTCGCCGGCCGCGCGCAGACGGTCCACGGCCGCGATGACGAGCGCGGCATGCGCGTCCGCCTGGCGAAGCACGGCGAGGTGCGCGGGCGAGCCGAGCGGCAGTTCGTGCTGCATGTGGTCCGGCTCGTGCAGCCACAGCACGGCCAGCGCCGGGCGCCTCTCGAAGAGGACCTCGGCGATGAATCGATCCGTCATCGCCCGATCGCCGGCGAGATCGCCCGTCACCCGGAGCTCGTCGGCGGCCGGCACCGGCACCCGCCCGGGCCCGAACGATCCCGCGCGATTGTACAAGAAGCCGTGCCCGTCGGGATCGTGGGCGTAGGCCGCGCCCGGCGAGGCGTTGCTGAACGTGATCGCCGCGCCGCGTCCCTCGAGCCGTTCCGTCATCGTTGGGACGGCGAGCGAGGTCCCGGTGATCCGGCGCTTATGCTGCAGAAAGTCAGCGCCCCCGGCGTCGTGGCGGACGAACACGCCGTTCTCGAGCAGCGCGACCGAGTTGCCCTGCACGCCGTGGCGGGCGGGGTGGCAGCCCGTGGCAAAACTGGCGGCGACGACGCGCGTCGCGGATGGAAAGACCGAACGGTGCGCCCGGAAGTCTTCCGCCCGTGCGCGGAACGCCGCAAGCGACGGCGTATACGCGGCGGTGACGAGATCCCGCCGCAGCCCGTCGAGGATCACCACGACGACGCGTGTCACTCCGTAAAGATACCTCCACGTGTCTTTGGGCGTCCAGGCGCGTGGTCTGAGCCGCGCGTGGCGAAAACGGTTGTCCGGCGGTATAATGGCCGCGATATGACAGCTCCGGATGTGCCCGCGGCCGTGTCCGCCACCCCGGGAACTGCCGCCGGCGCATCGACCGCGGGGACGATCGCGCGGTCGGCGGGACTCATCGCGGCCGGGACGGTCGCCAGCCGCGTGCTGGGTCTCGCCCGCGACGTCATGATCGCCGCGATCTTCGGCGCGACCGCCGCGCGTTCCGCGTTCGTCATCGCCTACTCGCTTCCGTTTTTCGTGCAGCGGCTCTTCCTCGGCGGCACGCTCAGCATCGTGTTCATTCCGGCGATCACGCGCGTGCTGGTGCAGGGCGATCAGGACGAGATCGACCGCGTCGTCTCGAGCACGTTCACCATGGTGCTGCTGATCGGCGCCGCGATGGTCGTGGTCGGCGTGATCGCGGCGCCGCTCCTCGTCCCGATCGCCGCGCCAGGCTACCTTCGCACGAACCCGGGCGTGCTGACCACCGCGGTCGAGCTGACGCGGGTGATGTTCGTCTCGATGGCGTTCCTCGCGCTGTCCGCGTTTGCGACCGGCTACCTCAACGCCCACCAGCGGTTCGGCACGCCCGCGCTTGCCCCGGTCGTCTTCAACGTAGTGATCATCGCGTCCGTGTACGTCCTCGCGCGCAAGATCGGCATCCTCGGGGTGGCGGTGAGCTTTCTCCTGGGATGGGCCGCGCAGTTTCTCGTGCAGCTGCCGGAGGCGCGCGCCGCCGGCTTCCGGTGGCGGTTGTCGATCGACCTCTCCCATCCCGCCGTCCGGGAGATGGGGCGGCTCGCGGTGCCGGCGATGCTCGGCCTCGCGGTGATCGAGATCAACTCGAACGTGGGACGCTTTTTCGCCTCGTTCCTGCATCCGCAGCCCGGGGTGGACTATCTCGCCGTCCTCGACTACGCGTTCCAGCTGGTGCAGGCGCCGGTGAGCATCTTTGCGCTCTCGATCGCCACGGCGCTGTTCCCGACGATGGCGCGCCACGCCGAGTCCGACACCTGCGCGCTGCGCGACGCCACGTCGCTCGGCCTGCGCGGCGTGCTCTTCACGATGATGCCGGTGATGGCGTGGACCCTTGTCGCGAGCCCGCTCATCGTGCGCGTGATCTTCCAGCGCGGCGCCTTCGGCCCCGCCGCGACCGCGGCGGTGGCCGTGGGCTTCGTCGGCTATGCCGTCGGAGCGGTGCCGTACGCCGCCTACTACATCGTCACCCGCACGTTCTACGCGCTGCACGACACGCGCACCCCGGTGAAGGTCGGGCTGTACATGGTGGCGCTCAACGCGCTCGGCGACTACCTGCTGATGCGGTGGTACGGCCACCTCGGCATCGCGCTCGCGACGTCGATCGTCGCGTTTGCCAACGTCGCCGTGCTCATGTGGTTCTTACGGAAGCGGCTCGGCCGGCTCGACGGCAGCGCGCTCGCCTCGACCGCGGCGCGGACCGGCATCGCGGCGCTCGGCCTTGCCGCGGCGATGGCGGTGGTGCTGCGCGCCGGTCCCCATCTCGTGTCGACGGTCCGGCTGGGCGGCGCGGTCACGGTGCTGCTCGCGGCGACCGCCGCCGGGGGGATCGTCTATCTGGCCGTGTGCCGGCTTCTCGGCGTCAGGGAGTTGCGGCTGCTGCGCTTTGGCCGTCCAGGCGCGGCATAGGCGCGCCGGCAGGGGCGCCTTTTGCGACGTCGCGGCTTGACACCCGTTTCGTGGGGATGATACGCTCGGTCCCGGACGTTTAGCACTCTAAGGACGTGAGTGCTAAATCGTTGCGATAGGCATGCGGCGGAGGTCCGGCGATGGAGCCCATCGAGGGCCGGCGGCGCGAGATTCTCAGGATCGTGATCGACGATTACATCGCCACCGCCGAGCCGATCGGCAGTGAGGCGGTGCGGGAGCGCCATGGCCTGAACGTCAGTTCGGCCACCGTGCGCAACGAAATGGCCGCGCTCGAAGACATGGGATACCTGAATCAGCCGCACACTTCGGCGGGACGGGTGCCCACCGACCGTGGGTACCGCGTCTACGTCGACTCGCTCGTCCCGGAAGAGGCGCTGCCCTCCGCCGAGCAGACGCGGCTGCGCGAGACGTTGTTCCTCCGGGAAGAACCGCACCGCGCGATCGCGCGCGTCGCCCACGCGCTCGCGGCCGGCACCGAGTACGCGTCCGTCGTTGAAGCGCCGCACCTGCACGAGCAGGTGATCCGCCACCTCCACTTGATCCCGCTCACGGCGCGGCGGGCGCTCATCGTCGTCGTCACGGACGCCGGCGTCTTCGAGGGGAAGACGGTCGAGCTGGAAGCGGCCACGTCGCCGGACGAGTGCGACCGGCTGTCGCAGGAGATCAGCCGCCGGGTGGCCGGCTGGCGCCTCGGCGATCTGACCGTACGGGCGATGGATCAGGTGATCGGCGAGGTGGCGCTGTACCGCCAGGTCGTAACCGAGGTCGGCCGGCTCATCGGCGATCAGATCGCGGCATCGTCCCGCATTCACACCGAAGGGCAGGCGAACATCTTGAAGCAGCCGGAGTTCCGCGACGCGCGGCGCGCCGAGCCGGTGCTGTCGGCCCTCGAGCGGCACGAGGTCGTGACGGAGATTCTGCACGACGGCGGTTCTGCGCCCGTGCGGATCACGATCGGCGCCGAGCACCGGCGCGGGGAGATGCGCGACACGAGCGTCGTGGCCGCGACCTACTACGTCGGCGGCCGGCCGGCCGGCGAGCTCGCGATCGTCGGGCCGACGCGGATGCGCTACGGACGCGCGATCTCCCTGGTCCGCTTCCTCGCCGATACGCTCGGCGAAGCACTCGGCCGGCTCTAGTCCCGTCGCGATGCCGCGAACCGACTACTACGAAGTGCTCGGGGTGCCGCGCGCCGCGTCCCAGGACGAGATCAAGCGCGCGTTCCGGCAGCTGGCCCGCGAGCACCATCCCGACGTCAACAAGGATCCCGGCGCGGCCGACCGCTTCAAGATCATCAACGAGGCGTATCAGGTGCTCGGCGATCCGGAGCGGCGCGCGCGGTATGACCGCGGCGATTTCGTCGCCGCGGGACGGCCGGACGGGCGCGGCGGCCCCTTCGGCGCGGGCCCGTTCGAAGATCTGTTCGACATGTTCTTCGGACAGACCATGGGCGCCGGCATGCGGTCGGGCGAGCCAGGGCCGGAGCGCGGCAGCGATCTGCGCGTGGCGCTCGAAATCACCCTCGAGGACGCGGCGCGCGGCGCGGAGCACACGATCCCGATCGTCCGGGAGGAGACCTGCCCGGCATGCTTCGGCACCGGGGCGGAGAAGGGCAGCGCGCCCGAGACCTGCCCGTCGTGCCGCGGCGCCGGACAGGTCCGGTACAGCCGTCAGACGCCGTTCGGCTCGTTCCAGCAGATCACGACGTGCCCGGAGTGCCGCGGCGCCGGCAAGGTCATCCGCAAGCCGTGCCGCGAGTGCCGCGGCCGCGGCCGGATGGATACGAAGCGCAAGATTACGGTCGCGGTGCCCGCGGGGGTCGAGGACGGAACGCGGCTGCGCCTGCAGGGCGAGGGCGAAGCGGGCATGCGGGGCGGAGGGCGTGGCGACCTGTACGTCGACCTCCGCCTTGCCGAGCATCCCGTTTTTACGCTCGAGGGACGCAATCTGCACTGCCGTGTGGACGTGTCGATGGCGCAGGCCGCGCTCGGCGCCGAGGTGGAAGTGCCCACGCTCGACGGACCCTCGGCCCTCCGCGTGCCGGCGGGGACGCAGCCCGGCGCCACGCTCGTGCTGCCGGGGAAGGGCATGCCCCGCACGCGCGGGGGCGCGCGGGGCGATCTCGTGGCCCACGTGCGCGTCGCGATTCCGACCCGCCTGACCGCGGAACAGTCCGCCGCCCTCGCCGAGTTCGCCAGACTGCTGGGCGAGGCGCCTCGGACCCGGCGGTCCGGGCCGGCCCGCCGGAAGCCCCTCTTCGGTAAACTCCGTTCGGCCGACTCGTGACGGCGCCGCGGCGGCGTCCCGCCGTGATTCGCTCTCCATGGGTCGAACTGCGCGTGACGGTCTCCGCGGAGGCCGCCGAAGCCGTCGGGGAGATCCTCCGTGACCTGCGCGGCGGCGGGCTCGTTGAGGAACGTCCCGCCGCCGGCCGCGTGCGGTTCCGTTCCTACCTCCCGCCGTCCCGGCTGCTGGACGGCCCGCTGCGGGCGGCGCGCCTCCGGATCCGCGAACTGCCCCGGTACGGGCTCGACCCGGGACGGATCACGATCGCCCGCCGGCGCCTTCCGGCGCAGCGGTGGGGGACGGCCTGGCGGGCCTATGCCAAAGCCGTCCGCGTGGGGCGTCTCCTCATCCGGCCCTCATGGGTGCGCGCGGCGCCGCGGCCCGGCGATCTCGTCATGGCGATCGATCCGGGCATGGCCTTCGGCACCGGGATGCACGCGAGCACGCGCCTCGCGCTGCGCGGGCTCGGGCAGGCGCTTGCCCGGCGGCAGGGCGCCGCCGTCTTCGACGTCGGCACCGGCTCGGGGATCCTGGCGATCGCGGCGGCCGCGCTCGGCGCGGGTACCGTGTGGGCGGTGGACAGCGATCCGGTCGCGACCGCCGCGGCGCGCGCCAACGCCAGGCTGAACGGATGCGCGCGACGGGTCCGCGTCGCGGACGGGTCCGGGATGGGCGCCGCGCCGGGCCGCGCCGACGTCATCGTCGCCAACATCGTGGCCGCCACGATCATCGAGCTGCTGCCGGAGGCCCGCGCCCGGCTGGCCCCGGGCGGTTTGTTCATCGGATCGGGAATCGTCGCGGGGCGGGTGCGCGGGGTGCTGCGGGCGGCCCGGGCCGCGGGGTTTCAGAAGAGGGCGGTGCTGCGGGAGGGGGACTGGCGGGCGGTGGTTCTTAGTGCGAGGCCCAGATCTGGCTCGCCAGCGTCAGCAGCACGAAGAACCCGATCAGCACGACCGCGGTGATCACGAACGCCCGGCGCGGCGGCCGCGCGGCCGAGCCGGAGCTTTCCTCGTGGACGCGGTGCACCGTGCGGAGGGCGACGAGCCCGACGAGCGCGAGGGCGACCAGCACGGCGCTGAGCCCCCACACGCTGGCGACGATCGACAGCCAGATCGTCCCGAGGCCGAAGGCGATGAGCAGTACGGTGCGCAAAACGGCTAATCCCACTCGAGCCAACGGCGTATCCCCCGGGGGACGACGCCGCGCCACCGGGGCGCGGGGCCATCCATTGACGGCTTGTTCTGTGGCCCGGCTTGCATTTCCTCGTCCCTGCGATAGAATAGACTGCGGCAGCGGACCATTAACGATCTCCGGGAGGGATCGATGGTGCGCCGGGACGTCCTAGGTTACGCCGTAGGCCTACCGTGCGCCGATCGGGGAGCCCCTTCCGGGCTCCCTTTCGTTATGCCCGCGACGCCGTCGCATTCCGACGGCCAGTCCCGCGTCAGCGGGGCGACGCCGCACGAATTGTATTTTTATGCATAACGTAGTATAATCATGCGGCGACGAGCCGCGGAGGACGAGGATGCAGGCACGCCTGGCGCTTGAAGACGGCACGATCCTCACCGGGCGCGCGATCGGCGCGCGCGGGTGGGCGGGGGGAGAAGTCGTCTTCACCACCGCGATGACGGGCTATGAGGAAGTGCTGTCGGATCCGTCCTATAACGGGCAGATCGTGACGATGGCATATCCGCTCATCGGCAACTACGGCGTGAGCGGGGAAGCGTGGGAGTCGTTCCGGCCGCACGTCGAGGGATTCGTCGTCGGCGAGGCCGCGGATCTGCCGCACCACTGGCGGGCCGAGAGCACGCTCGCCGCGACGCTCGCGCGGTGGGACATCCCCGGCCTCGCCGGCGTCGACACGCGCTTTCTCGTCCGCCACCTGCGTTCGCACGGGCTGAAGCGCGGCCTCGTGTCCACCGAAGACGTCCCGGACGAGGCGCTGGTCGCGCGGGCGCAGGCGCTTCCCGACATCGGGACGCTCGATCTCGTGGGCGAGGTCAGCACGCCCTCGATACGGCACCTCGCCGGGCCCGGGCCCAAGCTCGCGCTGCTCGACTGCGGCGTGAAGACCGGCATCATCGAAGCGCTGCGCCGGCGCGGCTGCGACGTGTGGGTGCTGCCGCACCGCACCACCGCCGAGGAGATTCTCGAGCTCGCGCCCGCCGGGCTGGTTCTCTCGCCGGGACCGGGCGATCCGCAGCGGCTGCCGCACCAGGTGGCGCAGGTGCAGCGGCTGTGGGGCCGGACGCCGATGTTCGGGATCTGTCTCGGGCATCAGATCATCGGCCGCGCGGCCGGCGCCGCGACGTTCAAGCTCCCGTACGGGCACCGCGGCAGCAACCACCCCGTGAAGGATCTCGTGACCGGCCGGGTCTGCGTCACCACCCAGAACCACGGCTACGCGGTGGACGAGGCGTCCGTCGCCGGCACGGAACTCGCCGTCACGCACCGCAACCTCAACGACGGCACCGTCGAGGGGCTGCGGCATCCGCGCCTGGCGATCATGACCGTGCAGTACCATCCCGAAGGGCGGCCCGGCCCGCTCGACTCCTCTTACCTGTTCGACGCGTGGATGGAGATGATCGGGGCGGCGCCGCACGAGCCCGGCACGGCGGTGGGGTCCGCCCGAGCCTGATGTCCGGCAGCGTCAGCAAAGTTCTCGTCATCGGCTCCGGACCGATCACGATCGGCCAGGCCGCGGAGTTCGACTACTCCGGCAGCCAGGCGTGCCGCTCGCTCTCGGAAGAGGGTGTCGAGGTCATTCTCGTCAACAGCAACCCCGCGACGATCATGACCGACGTCGAGACGGCCGACCGCGTCTATATCGAGCCGCTCACGGTCGAGTTTCTGACCCGCGTCATCGCGCGGGAGCGGCCGCAGGGGCTGCTCGCGACGCTCGGCGGGCAGACCGGCCTCAACCTCGCGGTGGCGCTCGCCGAAGCGGGCGTGCTGGAGGAGTACGGGGTCAGGCTGCTCGGGACGCCGCTCGAGGCCATCCGGCACGCCGAGGACCGCGAGCTGTTCAAGGACGCGATGCGGGCGTTCGGCGAGCCGGTCCCGGAAAGCGTCGTCGCGACCACCGTGGAGGAAGCCCGCGCCTTCGCGGCGCGGGTGGGCTTCCCGGTGGTGATCCGCCCGGCATACACCCTCGGCGGCACGGGGGGCGGCATCGCCCCGGACGCCAGGGCGCTCGACGAGATCGCCGCGCGGGGCCTCGCCGTGAGCCGGATCCACCAAGTCCTGGTCGAGCGCTCGGTCGCCGGCTGGAAGGAGATCGAGTACGAGGTGATGCGCGACCGGCTCGACACGTGCATCACCGTCTGCAACATGGAGAACCTCGATCCGATGGGCGTGCACACCGGCGACAGCATCGTGATCGCGCCGAGCCAGACGCTGAGCGACCGCGAGTACCAGATGCTGCGCAGCGCGAGCCTGCGGATCATCCGCGGCCTCGGCATCGAGGGCGGCTGCAACATCCAGTTTGCGCTCGACCCCGAGAGCACGCGGTACTACGTCATCGAGGTGAACCCGCGGGTCAGCCGCTCCAGTGCCTTGGCCAGCAAGGCGACCGGCTACCCGATCGCGCGGGTCGCGGCCAAGATCGCGCTCGGCCGCACGCTCGACGAGATCCGCAACGCGATCACCGGCGAGACCTTCGCCTGCTTCGAGCCGGCGCTCGACTACGCCGTCGTCAAGATCCCGCGCTGGCCGTTCGACAAGTTTCCCTACGTGGACCGGCGGCTCGGGACGCAGATGCAGGCGACCGGCGAGGTGATGGCAATCGGCCGGAGCGTGGAAGAGGCGCTGCTGAAGGCCCTCCGCTCGCTCGATCAGCGGGTCGACGGGCTCGACTACCCGCCGGCCGCGGACTGGTCGCGCGAGGCGCTGCGGCAGCGGATCGCGGACCCGTGCGACGAGCGGCTGTTCGCAATCGCGGAGGGGCTCCGCCGCGGCATGCTGCCGCAGGAGATCGCCGATCTCTCGCGCATGGATCTGTTCTTCGTCAATAAGATCGCCAACATCGTCGGGATGCTGCAGGGACTGCGCAGCCGGCGCGATCCCGAGACCCTGCGGGCCGCGAAGCGCCTCGGCCTGCCGGACACCGCGATCGCCCGGGCGTGGGAGACGACCGAGGACGCGGTGCGCGCGATGCGGACGGGGGAGAGCATCCGCCCCGTCTACAAGATCGTCGACACCTGCGCGGGCGAGTTCCCGGCGAAGACGCCCTATTTCTACTCCACCTACGCGCGCGAGGACGAGGTGCCGGAGAGCCCGCGCCGCCGCATCGTCGTGCTCGGGTCGGGGCCGATCCGGATCGGCCAGGGCATCGAGTTCGACTACGCGAGCGTGCACGCCGTGAAGGCGCTGCGCGACGATGGGCTCGACGCCGTGCTGATCAACAACAATCCCGAGACGGTCAGCACGGACTTCGACGTGGCCAGCCGCCTGTACGTCGAGCCGCTGACCGTCGAGGACGTGCTCAATGTCATCGAACGGGAACGCGCCGACGGTGTGATCGTCCAGGTGGGCGGCCAGACTGGGCTCAACCTTGCCGGTCCGCTGGCCGAGCGCGGCGTGCGGGTGCTCGGCACGACGGTCGAGGGGCTCGACGCCTCCGAGGATCGCGGCAAGTTCGACGCGCTGCTCCGCCGGCTCGACATCGCGCACCCCGCGGGCGGCGCGGTGCGGTCCGTGGCGGAGGGCCGCGCGCTCGCGGACCGCCTCGGCTTTCCGCTGCTCGTCCGGCCGTCCTACGTGCTCGGCGGCCGCGGGATGGAGATCGTGGCGGCGGCCGACGAGCTCGTCCGGTACCTCGAAGCGGCGTTCGCCGCCGACCGCGAGCATCCGGTGCTCATCGATACCTACGTCGAAGGCACGGAGGTCGAGGTCGACGCGATCAGCGACGGCGACGCGGTGTTCCTGCCGGGCATCATGGAGCACATCGAGCGGGCCGGCGTGCACTCCGGCGACAGCATCGCGGTGTTCCCGGCGCAGCACCTCGGGCCGGATGAGACGGATCAGGTGATCGACGCCACGGTGGCGATCGCGCGCGCGCTCGGCGTCCGCGGCTTTCTCAACATTCAGTTCGTCGTCAAAGACGGCCGCGTCTACGTGCTCGAGGCGAATTTGCGCAGCAGCCGGACGATCCCGTTCGTGAGCAAGGCGGCGGGGGCGCCGTTGGTCCGCCTCGCCGTCCACGTCATGCTCGGGCGGAGCCTCGCCGACCTCGGCTATCCGGGCGTGACACGCCTGCCGGCGCCGGCGCGCGTCTCGGTCAAGGCGCCGGTCTTCAGCAGCGAGAAGATGGCGCAGCTCGACGTGCTGCTCGGTCCGGAAATGACCTCGACCGGCGAGGTGATGGGGCAGAACAGCAGCCTGCCGGGCGCGCTCTACCGCGCGCTCGTCGCCGCGGGGATCGAGATGCCGGACCCGGCCGCCGGCCGCGCGCTGCTCGCCAGCATCGCGGACCGCGACAAGGCCGGCGCCGTCGAGCTGGTGCGGCGGTTCGTCGATCTCGGGTTTACCGTGTACGCGACGGACGACACCGCGAAGTATCTCGCCGACCACGGGGTCCACGCCATCCACGTCAGCAAGAACGGCGATCCCGAGACGGCGCTCCGGCTCGTGCACGAGCGCGCGGTCAGCCTGGTGCTGAACACGCCGACGCGGGGCCGCACGCCCGGACGGGCCGGCTTCGCGCTGCGGCGCGCGGCGTTCGAGCGGCACCTGCCGTGCTTCACGTCGCTCGACACCGCGGAGGCGTTCCTCGACGTGCTCACCGCGATCAAGGCCGGCGAGATCCCGGCGCCGCACGCGGCGATGGAGGTGTCTCCGCTCTAGCCCTCCGCGATGTCATCTACGCCGGCGGACCGCCTACGGCGGACTCGCCGGCTACGATGTCATCTAAGCGCGAAGCCGCCGCTTCAGCCGCTCCGTCGCCGTCACCAGCTCCCGCGCGGTCGCCGGCTCGAACGCGACGTGCCCCGCGTCCGGAACCAGGATGTACTCGGCTTCCGGCCACGCCTCGTGCAGGCGGTGCGCCGTGTAGGGCGGGCAGTCGAGGTCGTACCGGCCCTGGACGATCGTGCCCGGGATCGACCGGATCCGGCCGACGTCCCGCAGCAGCTGGCCGGGCTCGAGGAAGCAGTCGTGCACGAAGTAGTGATTCTCGATACGCGAGACCGGCAGCGCCTTCGCGTCGACCTCGGACTCCGCCTCCGCGACCGGATCGGGCAGCAGCGTCGTGCAGCGCGCCTCGTAGTGCGACCATACGCGCGCGGCGCGAAGGCAGACCTCGGGGTTCGGATCGTTGAGCAGCCGGCGGTAGCGCTCGAGGAGGCCCGCGGTGTCCCGCGGACCCGCGCCGGAGCCCTCGACGAAGTCGTTCCAGGCCTCCGGCGAGAACAGGCGCATGCCGGTCATGAACCAGTCGATCTCCGGCCGCTCTGCGAGGAAGATCCCCCGCACGATGAGGCCGGTGCAGCGCGCCGGGTGCGCCTCCGCGTAGGCCAGCGTCAGCGTCGAGCCCCACGAGCCGCCGAACACCGCCCAGCGGTCGATCCCGCGCGCCTCGCGCAGCCGTTCCATGTCGCCGACGAGGTGCTGCGTCGTGTTGTCGCCGATCTCCGCGAGCGGGGTGGAGCGGCCCGCGCCGCGCTGGTCGAAAACGACGATCCGCCAGGCGTTGGGATCGAAGAACCGCCGGTGCGCCGGCCCGGCGCCGCCGCCGGGTCCGCCGTGCACGAACACGATCGGGACGCCGTTCGGGTTGCCGCTTTCCTCCCAGTACATCTCGTGACGGCCGCCGAGCGCGAGCCGTCCGCTGGCGTACGGCTCGACCGGCGGGAAGAGGTGGCGTTCCGCGTCGGGGTTCATGGAGGGGAGCATTCGGTCCCGGGTGCGGGCGGACCCTGCCGGCGGCGCCGTCCCTCCGGCCCCACCCGCGGCGGAGGCCGGGGGCGGGCGTTGCAACTTTATTCATGTTCGTGTATGATTATTCCACCATGGCCGTTCGCGTGAGCGTGATTGGGGCGTCGGGCTACGGCGGGGCGGAGGCGGTGCGCCTGCTCGCGACCCATCCCGAGGCGCGCCTCGTCCACCTGACGGCCGAGACGCAGAAGGGCCGCCGGTTCTCGGATCTGTACCCGAACCTGCGCGGCTTCGTCGATCTCGTCACGGAAGAGGCGAACCCCGCGGTCCTCGCCGGGGATTCCGACGTGGTGATCGTCTCGCTGCCGAGCGGCAAGGCAATGGCGCTCGTGCCGGAACTGCTCGAGCGGGGCGTCCGGGTGATCGACGTGGCCGCGGATTTTCGCCTGCGCGACGCGGCGCAGTACCCGGTCTGGTACAAGTTTGAGCACGCCGCGCCGGGGTATCTCGCCGAGGCGGTCTACGGCCTCACCGAGCTGCACCGCGGCGAGATTCGCACGGCGCGGCTCGTCGCCGACTGCGGCTGCTATCCCGCCGCGGCGCTGCTGGCGCTGGCCCCGTTCGTCAAGCACGGGCTCGCGGCCCCGGACGCGATCATGATCGACGGCGTCTCCGGCGTCTCCGGCGCCGGCCGGGGCGGCGCCTCCGGGGGCTTCGGATACTCGGAGACGAACGAGGACCTGCGCCCGTACTCGGTGGGGACGCACAACCACACCGCCGAGATCGAGCAGGAGCTCTCGGCGCAGGCGGGCCGTGCGGTGCGCGTGACGTTCGTGCCGCATCTTGCGCCGATGACGCGCGGCATCCTCGTCACCGCGTACGCGCGTCTCGCGCGGGCGGCGGATGCCGCCGCGGCCCAGGCGCTGCTGCGCGACGCGTACGCCGGGGAGCCGTTCGTGCGGGTCCTGCCGGACGGGGCGCTGCCCCAGACCAAGGCGACGCTGGGCAGCAACTTCTGCGACGTCGCGGTCCGGATCGACGCGCGCACGCAGACGCTCATCGCGATGGCGGCGCTCGACAACCTCGGCAAGGGCGCCGCCGGCCTCGCGGTCCAGAACCTCAACGTGATGTGCGGCTTTCCGGAAGAGACCGGGCTGCGCACGCCCGGCCTCTACCCTTAGCCGGATAAGGAGGACGCATGGCGGGCAGCGTGTCGCGGTTGGTGCAGGGCGGCGTCACCTCGGCGCAGGGGTTCACGGCCTCGGGCGTGCACTGCGGGATCAAGCCGCAGAAGAAGGACCTCGCGCTCGTCTTCTCGCGCGTCGCGGCGGCGGCGGCGGGAGTGTTTACGACGAACAAGGTCAAGGCCGCGCCGGTGCTCCTCGACATGGAGCGCGCCCGCTCGGGACGCGGGCAGGCCGTGGTGCTCAACAGCGGCAACGCGAACGCCTGCACCGCCGAGCAGGGGATGCGGGACGCGCGGGAGATGGGGCAGCTCACGGCGCAGGAGCTCGGCATCGCCGAAGACCTGGTGTACGTGTGCAGCACCGGCGTGATCGGACGGGTCCTGCCGATGGACGCCCTCCGGCGCGGCATTCCCGAAGCGGTGCGCCTCTTGAGCCCGGACGGTGGGGCGGCCGCGGAGGCGATCATGACGACGGACACGGTGCCCAAAACCGCGGCGGTGCAGGTGCCGATCGGGGGGCAGGTCGTCACGATCGGCGGCATGACGAAGGGCGCCGCGATGATCCACCCTCAGATGGCGACGACGCTTACCGTGCTGACGACGGACGCCGCGGTCGCCGTGCCGCTCCTTCACGCCGCGCTGCGCCGGGCCGCCGACGTGTCCTACAATCGCATCACCGTGGACGGCGACCAGAGCACCAACGACACGATCCTCCTGCTGGCCAACGGGGAGGCCGGGGCGCCGGAGATCGCCGAGCCCGGCGAGGCGCTCGATGCCTTCCAGGCGGCGCTCACGGCGTGCGCAACGGATCTCGCCCGCATGATCCCGCGGGACGCCGAGGGCGGGACCAAACTGATCGAGGTGACGGTCCGCGGGGCGCAGAGCGAGGACGACGCCTACCGCGCGGCGCGGGCGATCGCGCTCTCGCCGCTCGTCAAGACCGCGATCTACGGCCGGTCGCCGAACTGGGGCCGGATCTTCGTCGCGGTCGGCGGCTCGGGGGCGGAGGTGCAGCCCGAGCGCATGTCGGTGCGGATCGGCCCGGTGCTCGTGGCCGATCGGGGCGGCCCGGCCGGGGAGCCGGAGAGCCTCGCCGAGGTGGCCCGCTACATGGCCGGCGACACGATCACGGTGGTGGTCGACCTCGGCCTCGGCAAGGCCGAGACGACGATGTGGACGTGCGACTTCACGGAGCAGTACGTGAAGGAAAACGCCGACTACCTGACGTGAGGGCGCGATGAGCCGGACACCGATGGTCGCGACCGGCGAGGCCGTGCTCGCGGGCGGCGTGATCGCCCAAGGGCTCGGGTACGTCAACGCCTGGAAGGGCAAGACGGTCGTCGTGAAATTCGGCGGCAGCGTGCTCGACGCCATCGGCCGCTCGACGATCGCGGAGGACCTCGCGCTGCTGAAGGGCGCCGGGATCGACCCGGTGCTGGTGCACGGCGGCGGGCCCGAGATCACGCGGATGCTCGAGCGGCTCGGCAAGCCCTCCACGTTCGTGCACGGGCTGCGCGTCACGGACGCCGAGACAATGGAAGTCGTCGAAATGGTGCTGGCCGGCCGCGCGAATAAGTCGCTCGTCTCGGCGATCACGCAGGCCGGCGGCCGGGCGGTGGGATTGAGCGGCAAGGACGGACGGATGCTGCTCGCCCGGAAGTACGAGTCGGACGTCGATCTCGGGCAGGTCGGCGAGGTGGCGGCGGTGGACCCGGCGCTCGTGCGCGCCGTGAGCGAGGACGGCTACATCCCGGTGATCGCCTCGATCGGCATCGGAGCGGACGGCACGAGCTACAATCTGAACGCCGACACCGCCGCGGGGGCGCTCGCGATCGCGGTCGGCGCGAGCAAGTTCATCCTGCTGACCGACGTCGACGGCGTCTACCGCGATCGCGAGGCCCGCACGCTCGTGTCCGAACTGCGGGCCACGGAGGCCGAATCGATGACACGGGACGGCACGATCAGCCGCGGCATGATCCCAAAGGTGGCGGCCTGCCTCGACGCGATCCGGGGCGGCGTGCCGAGCGCGCACATCATCAACGGAACCGTCCCGCACGCGCTGCTGGTGGAGCTCTTCACCGAGCGCGGCATCGGGACGATGCTCACGCCGTAGACGTTCGACGCGGAGACGGAGGAGGGTGACGATGACGACGCGGGAGATCATCGAGTTGAGCGGCCGGGTGCTGGCCCCGAACTACCGCCGCGCCCCGGTGGCGTTTCGCGAGGGGCGCGGGATGGTGCTCACGGATCTGGAGGGCAAGCAGTACCTGGACTTCGTCGCCGGCATCGCCGTCGACGTCCTGGGACACGCGCACCCCCGGTTCGTCGCCGCGATCCAGCAGCAGGCCGCCCGGCTCGTCCACGTCTCCAACCTGTACCAGATTCCGGAGCAGGCGCGCCTCGCCGAGCGGCTCGCCGGCGTGACCGGCATTCCGGACGGCCGGGTCTTCTTCTGCAACAGCGGCGCCGAGGCCGCGGAGGCGGCGATCAAGCTGGCCCGCAAGGCCGGCCGGGCGCGGCGCAATGCGGACGTCTACGAGATCATCGTCGGCAGCCACAGCTTCCACGGCCGGACGATGGGGGCGCTCGCGGCCACGATGAACCCGAAGTACCACGAGGGCTTCGAGCCGCTGGTCCCGGGCTTCGTGGAAGTGCCCTTCAACGATCTCGGCGCGGCGGAGCGGGCGGTCGGGCCCAAGACCGCGGCCGTGCTCATGGAGCCGGTGCAGGGCGAGGGCGGCATCAATCCGGGAGACGACGCCTACCTGACGGGCCTTCGCCGGCTGTGCGACGCGAAGGGCCTCTTGCTCGTGCTGGACGAGATCCAGACGGGGTTCGGACGGACGGGCCGGTGGTTTGCCTACCAGCACGCCGGCGTGCTCCCGGACATTCTGGCGCTCGCGAAGGGTCTGGGCGGCGGGGTGCCGATCGGCGCGGTCGTCGCGCGCGACGAGATCATGCAGGCGCTGCAGCCCGGCACCCACGGCACGACGTTCGGCGGGAACCCGCTCGTCTGCGCCGCGGCGCTTGCCGTGATCGAGACGATCGAAGCCGAGCGTCTCGTCGACAACGCGAAAGAGACCGGCGAGTACCTGATGACCCGCCTGCGCGAGCTGGCGGCGAAGACGTCGCTGGTGACAGAGGTGCGCGGCCGCGGACTGATGGTGGCGGCCGAGATCACCGTGCCGTCGGACAAGGTCGTCGCCGCGTGCCTCGCCCGCGGCCTGCTGGTCAACAACGTGCGCCCGACCTCGATCCGGTTTGTGCCGCCGCTGATCGCGACGCGCGCGGACGTCGATCGGGCGATGGAACTGTTCGGCGCGGCGCTCGCGGACGTGGCCGCCGCGCCCCCTTCGGGGACTAGCCTGCGGGATGCGCAGGCGTCGCAGGGCAAAGCCCCGGCGTCGGCCGGATAAGGAGCACGGTTCATGGCGCAGCCTAAGAACATCGCACTCGCGTACAGCGGAGGCCTCGACACCTCCGTCATCATCCCGTGGCTCAAGGAGCAATATTCGGGCGCGCGCGTCGTCGCCGTGGTCGCGGACGTCGGCCAGGGCGACGATTTCGACCAAGTGAAGGACAAGGCACAGCGCAGCGGCGCCGACGCGGTGCACGTCGTGGACGTGCGGCGGATCTTCGTCACCGACTACATCTGGCCGGCGCTGCGGGCGGACGCGATTTACGAGGGGCGCTACCTGCTCGGCACCTCGCTCGCGCGGCCGCTGATCGCCCGGGTGCAGGTCGAGGCCGCCCTCGCCGAAGGCTGCGACGCGGTGGCCCACGGCTGCACCGGCAAGGGCAACGACCAGGTGCGCTTCGAGCTCGCCTATCAGGCGCTCGCCCCGCAGCTGGCCGTGATCGCGCCGTGGCGCGAGTGGACGCTCGGGTCGCGCGAGGAAGAGATCGACTACGCGAAGGCGCACGGCGTGCCGATCCCGGTGACGCGCGAAAAACCCTACAGCATGGACCAGAACCTTTGGCACCTCAGCTTCGAGAGCGGCATCCTGGAGGATCCGTGGGCGGAACCGCCGGCGGACATGTTCCGGTTGACCGTCGATCCGTCGAAAGCGCCCGACACAGCCGAGTACGTCGAGATCGGCTTCGAAGCCGGCACACCCGTCTCGCTCGACGGCCGCCGCGTCGATCCGGTGGAGCTGGTCGCGTCGCTCAACCGGCGCGCCGGCGCCCACGGCGTCGGCCGGGTCGACATCGTCGAGAACCGGCTGGTGGGGATGAAGAGCCGCGGCGTGTACGAGACGCCGGGCGGGACCGTCCTCGTCGACGCGCACCACCATCTGCAGACGATCACGCTCGACCGGGAGACGCAGCACTTCAAGGCGCTCGCCGCGCCGCGGTACGCCGAGCTCGTCTACTACGGCCTCTGGTACTCGCCGCTGCGCCGCGCCTTGGACGCCTTCGTCGCGTCGACGCAGGAGACGGTGACGGGCAGCGTGCGGGTCAAGCTCTACAAGGGCACCTCCACGGTCGTCGGCCGGCGGGCCGAGCGGTCGGTGTACAGCCACGAGCTCGCGACCTTCGGGCGGGGCGCGGGCTACGATCAGAAGGACGCGGAGGGGTTCATCCGCCTGTTCGGCCTTCCGACCAAGGTCTTCGCCGCGACGAATCCGGAGAGCACGAAGGACGCCTCCCCGATTCCGCTGGAGATTCCCGCGCACTCGGGCGGGCCCGGCGCCGCCGTCTCCCGCGCGGCGGGCCGGCCGCGCCGCTGAGGCACTCCCGTGACTGAGCGGCAGGAGGGCCCGAAGGGGCCCGGAGGTCCCGCGAAGACGGGGCGGGAGGGCCCGAAGGGGCCCGGAGGTCCCGCAAAGACGGGGCAGCGCGGCCGCGGCCAGGACGATCCCGCCACCGCCCGGATGTGGGGCGGCCGCTTCCGGGGCACGATCGATCCGACGGTCGCCGCGTTCACGACCTCGCTGCCGTTCGACCGGCGGCTGTACCGCGCCGACATCCTCGGCAGCATCGCCCACGCCACGATGCTGGGGCGGTGCGGGATCATCGAGCCGGCCGAGGCGAAGGAGCTCGTCCGCGGCCTGCGCGAGCTCATTCAAGAGATCGACGCCGGCGTCGTCCGGATCCACGGCGCCGAAGACATCCACTCGTTCGTCGAGGCGCAGCTGCGGACGCGTCTCGGCGACGTCGCGGGCCGGCTCCACACCGCCCGGTCGCGCAACGATCAGGTGGCGACGGACCTGCGGGTCTACCTGAAGGGGGAAATCGTCACCCTCGTCGGCCGCACGGTGGCCCTGCAGCAGGTGCTGTTGATGCTGGCGGAGGCCCACCCGTCGGTGATCATTCCGGGCTACACGCACATGCAGCGGGCGCAGCCCGTGCTGCTGGCCCACCATCTGCTGGCGTACGTGTGGATGCTGCAGCGCGACGTGGACCGGTTCCACGAGGTCTTCGCCCGGACCGACGTCCTGCCGCTCGGCGCCGCGGCGCTCGCCGGCACCTCGTACCCGATCGACCGGCGGATGGTCGCCTCGCTGCTCGGGTTCTCGCGCGTCGCGGAGAACAGCCTCGACGCCACCGCGGACCGCGACTTCGCGGTCGAGTTCATCGCGTCGGGGTGCCTGCTGATGTCGCACCTGTCGCGGCTGGCCGCCGAGATCGTCCTGTGGGCCACGTCGGAGTTCGGGTTCGTCGAGCTGCTCGACACGATCAGCAGCGGCAGCAGCATCATGCCCCAGAAGAAGAACCCGGACGCCGCGGAGCTCGTCCGCGGCAAGGCCGCCCGCGTGCTCGGCGATCTCACCGCGATCCTGGCGATGCTCCGGGGCCTGCCGCTCGCCTACAACAGCGATCTGCAGGAGGACAAGGACGCGGTCTTCGACACCGTGGACACCGTCCAGGCGAGCCTGCAGGTGATGGGGATCGTGCTGAACGGCATCCGCGTCGACACCGACCGCATCGCCGCGCAGCTGCGCGGCGGCCTGATGGGCGCGACGGAACTCGCCGACTATCTCGCGCGGCGCGGCATGCCGTTTCGGGAGGCGCACGAGCTGGTCGGGCGCGTCGTGCTCTACGCGCAGGAGCGCGGCCGCGAGCTGTGGGAGCTGTCGCCGGCGGAATACCGGGAGTTCAGCCCGATGCTCGAGCCCGACGTCCTCGACCTCACGACGCCGGCCGGCGCGGTCGCGTCGAAGCGCTCCGAAGGCGGCACCGCGCCCGAGCGCGTTGCCGAGCAGATGCAGGCGGCCCGCGGCGCGATCACGCGGACCCTGTCCTGGCTCGCGGCGCTCCCGGCCGTGCCGGCCGAGCGCGACGCCTCGCCGTCCGCCGCCGTCCCGCCCCGCAAAGACGGGGCCGGCCGGTCCGCGGCGTCCCCGGCGGGCGGGGACCGGCCGCCGGGCGGCGGCCAGCCGGCCTAGCCGATGGCGGGCCGCCGGGGGCGCGAAGCGACGCGCACAGAGCGCGAGCGGCGTATCCGCGAGATTCTCGGCCGGCACGCGATCGAGACACAAGACGACCTCGTCGACCGGCTCCGCCACGAGGGGCTTGCGGTCACCCAGGCCACCGTCTCACGTGACATCAAGCGCCTCGGGCTCGTCAAGGTCCCGCTGTCCGACGGCCGGTCGCAGTACGTGGCGCCAGAGCGCCCCTCGCCCGCGGATGTGCTGCGGCGTCTCCAGCATGCCGCGACCGAGTACGTTCTGTCCGTGGACGCGGGCGAGGATCTGGTGGTAATCCATACGCTCACGGGACGGGCGAACGCCGTGGCCGCCGCGCTCGACGAGATGCAGTGGCCCGATGCGGTCGGCACGATCGCCGGCGACGACACGATCCTGATCGTGCCGCGCCGGCGCGCGGCGCGCGCCAAGCTCCTTGTGATGCTGCGCCGAGTCATGGAGGGCGGGGCGCCGTAGCCGGCGGAGCAAAGGGGTCGAGTTCGGACGGGACGAACCGATCCGGCGACGCCGGCACATCCTGCCGGCCGACACGCGGCCGGCCAACACGAAATTAAAGCCGGCTAGTCCCCGTCAGGCGGGCGACCGGCGATGGACGTCATCGTCACCAATCTTCAGGGCATATCGGTGGACGCGAAGTTCGTCCGCGACGTCCTTCTCCACGCGCTCCGCCTCCAAGGCTACCGCGAGCCGGCCGACGTGGGCGTGGCGCTGGTGGACGACGCCTACATCCGCGTGCTCAACCGGGAGTATCGCGGCGGCGACTACGCGACCGACGTGCTGGCGTTTCCGATGGACGGGGCCGACGGCGGCGGCGGATCGCCCCCGGATCCCGGCGGACGAAGCGGCGCCGACGGGCCGGTGCTCGGAGACATCGTCATCTCGATCCAGCGGGCCCGCGACCAGGCGCGCCAGTTCAAGCAGCCGCTGCGGCGCGAGGTGGCGCTGCTTGCGATTCACGGCCTGCTGCACCTCCTGGGGTACGACGACGAGACGGAAGCCGCGGCGTCGGTGATGTGGTCGCGGCAGAAGGAACTGCTCGAGATGATCCTCGGTCCCCGGCCGCAGGTCCCCGGGCCCGCGGGCCTCTCCGGCTCGCGCCGCAGGCCCAGGGCCAAAGGTGCGCACACAGGGCGCGCGGCGCGGACCGCGCGGGGGGCGCGGTAGTGCCCCAGGCCGTGCGTCCGCGCGCGCCGGATCGCGACTCCGCGGCCGGACGGGGGCATGTGCATTCCTTTCCCGCCGCGGTCGTGTACGCGGCGCGCGGCGTGCGGTACGCGGTCCGCCGCCAGCCCAACCTGCGCGCGCACATCGCGATCGCCGGCCTCGTCCTCTTGGCGGGCGCCGCCGCGGGGTGCTCCGGCGTCGAACTCGCGCTGCTCGCCGGCGCGGTGGGCTTCGTTCTCTCGGCCGAACTGCTCAACACCGCGATCGAGCTGCTGACCGACCTCGTGTGTCCCGACGAAGACCCCCGCGCCGCCGCGGTCAAGGACGTGTCCGCGGCCGCCGTGCTCGCCGCCTCCGGCGCCGCGGCGGCGGTCGCGGCGTTCATCGTCCTGGCCCGTGTCTGGCCGGGGGCTCCTCTGGCCGGCCGCGCGGCCGCCGCGCTCGGGATCGCGTGCCTCGCCGCCTTCGGCTTCGCCGTGCGCGGCCGTGTGGCGCGGGCCTCAAGCGCCCAGTCCGGCGCGGCCGGGCCGCGGATGGTATAATCGCATTATTGGATACAATAATCTCGTCGATATGCCCGCATGTCCGCAGGTGTTCGTCCCGGCACGCGCGCACCGGCGCCGGGGCTGAAGGGTAGGGGTCTTGGGCCTTCGGTTCGTCCTCCTCGGCATGCTCATTCTCTGCGGCGCGTTCTTTGGCGCCGCGGAAACCGCGCTGTTTGCGGCGAACCGGCTGACGCTGCGGCGGCTGCGTGACGCCGGCGACCGCCGGGCGCGCCTCGCGCACCAGCTGCTGGAAAATCCCGGCCACCTCCTCACCACGCTGCTGGCCGGCAACACGATCGCCAACGTCGGTTCCTCCGTCGTCGCGACCTCGATCGCGCTGAGCCTGCTCGGCCGGCGGACGGGCGAGATCGTGGCGTTCGTCGGGGCGACGATCCTCGTCCTGATTCTCGCGGAGATCGCGCCGAAGACGCTGGCCGTGCGCTACGCGGACCGATTCGCCATTCACGTCGCCGGGACGGTCCGCGCGGTGAGCGTCGTTCTGACGCCGCTCGTGCGGGTGCTCTCGCTCGCCGGGACGGCGATCGTGCGTCCGTTCGGCGGCGCCATCACGCCGCACGCGCCGCTCGTGACGGAGGATCAACTGCGCTTTCTCGTGCAGGTCGGCGAGGAGGAGGGCGTCCTCGAGGAAGAGGAGCGCGAGATGATCCACTCCATCTTCGAGTTCGGCGACACCGTCGTGCGCGAGGTCATGCGGCCGCGCGTCGACATCGTCGCGGTGCAGGCGAAGGCGACGATCAACGAGGCGCTCGGGCTCGTCTTGGAGTCCGGCCACTCGCGGCTCCCGGTATACGAAGGCAGCGTCGACCACGTTGTCGGCGTCGTGTACGTCCGCGATCTGCTGCCGGCGCTCCGGCAGGGGCGTCTCGACCAACCGGTCGGCGAGGTGCAGCGCCCGCCGTTTTTCGTGCCCGAGACGAAGAAGGTGGCCGAGCTCTTCCGGGAGATGCAGGGCCGGAAGGTCTCCATGGCGATCGTCGTGGACGAATACGGCGGGACCGCCGGGCTCGTGACGATGGAGGACCTGTTGGAGGAGATTGTCGGCGAGATTCAGGACGAGTACGATCTCGAGGAAAAGCCGATCCAGCTGATCGACGACCGGACCGCCGTCGTCAACGGCCGGACCCACATCGACGAGGTCAATGAAATCCTGGGACTCCATCTGCCGATGGAGGACGTCGACACGATCGCGGGCCTGGTCTACGCGCTCGCGGGGCACGTCCCGGTGCAGGGCGAGACCGCGTCGGTGGCCGGCGCGGAGCTGCGTGTCGAGCGCGCCCTCGGGCAGCGCATCACCAAAGTCCGGATCACGCGATTGTCGCCGGAGTCGCCGCGGCAGGAAGCCGAAGTCTCGAGCCGCTCCCCGGCCGCGGGCACCTGACGCCGCGGCGGCGCTACAACGTTACGCGGCGGAAGGCCCTCAAGAACCTCGGGTCGTCGAGCCGGAAGCTGTCCGGGTTGGTGCCGCGGGCCAGCGCGAGATGGTAGGCGAACAGCTGCAGCGGTACCGCGCAGGTGAGCGTCGTGAAGGGCTCCGGCACCGGCGGCACGCTCCAGCGCGCGGCGAGGCTTCCGGCCGGAATCTCCGCGGTGCCGTCGTCGACGAGGACCGGGCGGGCGCCGATCTCGTGCGCCGCGGCGGCCACGTCGGCCACGCGGCGCTGCGCGGGACCGGACTGGGCGATGAGGAGGAACAGGTCCTCGGGCTCGGTGCTCTGAAACGGCCCGTGGAGCATCGCCTCCGCGCTCATCCCCTCGGCCGTGGCGTATGAGGTTTCCTTGATCTTCAGCGCGCCTTCGATCGCGGCGACGGCGCCGGGCCCGCCGCCGGCGAGCCAGATGCGGGGGCCGGACGCGAGGCCGCGCGCGTGGTCGGCGATTTTCGGTTCGAGGGCAAGCGCCGCCCGGATGGCGGCGGGCACAGCGTCGCGGAGGATCGCGGGATCGAGCGCGGGCCGTCCGAGGCGCGCCGCGCCCACCTGCGCCGCGAGCACCGACAACACGGCCACCGCGCCGGCGTAACTCACCGTATGCGTCGACGAGCGCTCCTGGGGAACGGTGTGGAAGACGGCGTCTGTGCCGGCGGACCCGCCCCCGGCAACGCGGTCATCGGAGCCGCCCCGGGCGTCCGGGCCGTCGCCCGTGATCACCACGGTCGGGCAGCCGGCTTCGCGCGCCCGGACCAGGGCGTCCCGGGTGTACCGTTTCGTCCCGCGGTGTGTCACCGTGATCACGGCATCGCGCGGACCGAGCGGCGGTCCGTAGAGCGCGAAATCGAACGCGTGCGCGGCGTAGACCGGCATGCCGCCGCCGTAGGTCCGCACCAGGTATTCACCGGTCAGCGCGGCGTGATACGACGTGCCGATGCCGACGAGGTAGAGGCGGTCGCATCGGGCGAGCCGGGCCGAGACGGTCTCGGCGGCCGGCGCCGTGCGGGCGGCGACGGCGGCAAACGCGTCGGGCTGCTCGCGCATGGCATCGTACATATGAAACGGATGCGCGGTGCGAGGCTCAGCGGGGGTCATGGTGCACACTTCGCGGCCGTGCGGACCGGCACCCTTAAGCACAGGACGCGGCGTCGCATCAGCGAATCCCTGAGCCGTCCGCCATTCCACGGAGAGTGCGCATGTCTCGTCGTCCTCCAGTCCGTCGAAATATCAAGCGCGCCGGGGCGCGGCGGGGACCCGACTACGGCGCGTTGATCCGCGCCGCCCGTGCGGCCCGCCGCCGTGCCTACGCGCCCTATTCACATTTTCCCGTCGGCGCCGCGGCCCTCGCCTCGGACGGGTCGATCTACACCGGCGCCAACGTCGAAAACGCCTCGTTCGGACTCACGCAGTGCGCGGAGCGGGTGGCGCTGCAAACCGCCGTCGCCTCGGGCCGCCGGCGGATCCGCGCAGTCGCGGTCGCCGCGCCGGCCGGCACCACGCCGTGCGGCGCGTGCCGCCAAGTCATGGCGGAGTTCGGTGTGCGCACGGTGGTGCTCGCCGGGCCCGGGGGCGCGCCGGCGGTGCTCCCGTTCGCGGAGCTGCTGCCGCGCGCCTTCGGCGCGCGCGCGCTCGTGGGTTACCGCGCACGTTCGGCCGCCCGTACATCTTCGTCGCGTGTCGGGCGTCGTCGCGCAAACCGTGCCGGTCTATAAAGTCGACGCGGTCATCCTGCGCCATCAGCCCGTCGGCGAGGCCGATCGGATCCTGACGCTGCTCACGCGGGAGCACGGCAAGATCCGGGCATCAGCCCGCGGGGTGCGCAAGACGACGAGCCGCCTCGCCGGCAGGGTGCAGCCGTATACTCAGGGCCGGTTCCTGCTGGCGCGGGGACGGACGCTCGACGTGGTGGCGCAGGCCGAGGTCGTCCGGGCGTTTGCCGGGCTGCAGCACGACCTGCTTCGAAGCGCCTACGCCGCGTACGTCGCCGAGCTCGTCGACCGGTTCCTGCCGGAGCGGGACCGTCACCCCGAGGTGTTCGAGGCCGTGCTCGACGCGCTGGCCGTGATCGAGACGGCCGCGGAAGACGAAGCCGAGATCTACGCGCTGTGGTTTTCGCTGCATCTCGCCGACAGCCTCGGGTATCGCCCGGAGATGGAGCGGTGCGTGGCGTGCGGCCGCCCGCTGCCCGCCGGCGTCTCGGCGGAGGGGTTGCCGGCGCGCGGGGGGACGGGGTGGACGTTCAGTCCGGCCGCGGGGGGTGCGTTGTGCCCCGCGTGCGCGGCCGGCGAGCCGGCCGGGGTGGCGCCCGGTGTGCTCGCGACCGGCGGCTTTCTGCTGCGCAGCACGGCGGAGCGCGCTCGGCGGCTCCGGGTTCCGGAGCGGGCGAGACGGGAGCTGGCCGGCCTCGTGCAGGCGCACCTCGAATATCATCTCGACGGCCGCCTGCGCGCGCCCCGGGTCATCGCGCGGCTCCGCCTCGCGGTGCCGCGCCCTTCCGGCGCGCGCCCCTGATCGCAAATTTCCACGGCATCGTCCGCGCGCCTCGCGCCGGCGCCGAGGGGGCACACACCGTGATAAGATAGCCCTTGGAGGTGGTCCCATGGAAGTCGATCTCGAACGGGCGAAGCGCGCGCTGATCCACTTTGGATCCGCGATGGAGGAGGCCCAAGGGGTGGTCCGCAACGGCCGGCCGGGCGTCGTGCGGTTCCACACCGAGGACAAGGTGCTCGAGATGCCCCTGACGTGGGCCGCCGCCGGGCTGGCGGCGTTCGCCCTCGCGAGCATGCTGACCCAGCTGCCGTCGCTGCGGAGAGTGCGCGAGGAAGAGCCGCTCGGCATTGGCTAGAGGGCAAGAGCGCACGCAGACTCCCTCCCGGCGGTCTTCGGCTAGTCGGGTACCTTTGACTTTTCAAGGCGTACTTGTCACGTTACAGCAGTTCTGGGCAGAGTATGGTTGCGTTATTGAGCAACCCTACGATATGGAAGTCGGCGCTGGAACTATGCATCCGGCGACGTTTCTTCGTGCTTTGGGTCCTGAGCCATGGAAGGTTGCTTACGTGCAGCCTAGTCGCCGTCCAGCGGACAGTCGATATGGTAACAATCCAAATCGTCTTGGACGTTACTTTCAGTACCAGGTTCTGCTCAAACCCGCTCCAGACGATGTCCAAGACCGCTACATTGACAGCATAAAGAAGATTGGAATTGATCTCCGGGATCACGATTTGCGATTTCTCGAAGATGACTGGGAGGATAGGACGCTCGGCGCTGCCGGTCTTGGGTGGCAGGTCTTTTTGGATGGGCTCGAAATCACTCAATTCACCTATTTCCAGCAGGCTGGCGGTCTTGAACTCCCTGTCGTTCCTGCTGAGATTACCTACGGCGTCGAACGCATCGCCCAGTTTATTCAACGAAAGGATAGTGTCTTTCATCTGACTTGGGCGCCTGGAATCCAATATGGCGACATCAGGCAGCGGGAAGAATTTGAACAGTCGACTTACGCACTCGAGGAAGCGGACGTCGCGATGCTCCGGAAACTCTTCGAAATGTACGAGGCCGAGGCAAACCGTTTGATGACCCGCCGCTTGGTTTTGCCAGCATACGAGTATGTGCTGAAATGCTCCCACACTTTCAATCTTCTTGATGCGCGCGGCGCTGTTGGAGTTGCCGAGCGCGCTGGGCTTATGGCACGGTCTCGCACGTTAGCGCGAGGCTGTGCAGAGCGTTTCCTGTTACAGCGTGAGGAAATGGGCTGGCCCTTGTTGCCGCGTCAAAGTACAGCGTGATCTTTCGAACTCAAGCACTGATCGATATTCAGGGGAGTGACGTTGCCCTTGCGCGGGAACTCGTCTAAAGCTTCTAGCGCTCAGCTAGTTTTCGAAGTTGGAACGGAGGAGCTTCCGCCTGCCGCTGTTCGCAATGGTCTCCGTCAAATGCGCGAGGTCGCACCAATATCGTTCCATGATGCGCGCATCCCGTTCGAGCGGTTGAGCTGCTTTGGCACACCCCGTAGATTGGTGCTGATCGTCGATGGCGTCGTTGCAAGACAGGCGGATCTAGTTCGCGACGTTCGCGGTCCAGCGGTTCGAGTCGCTTTCACCCCCGACGGCAAGCCAACAAACGCTGCCCAGGGTTTTGCTCGCGCGCAAGGGGTGGCCGTAACCGACCTTGAGACCCGTGACACTCCTGAAGGTAACTATGTGTACGTCGTCAACCGACAGCGAGGTCGATTCACTTCTGAGGTATTGCGGGAGACATTGCCCGCTCTAGTGCAACAACTGACGTTCGCAAAGTCGATGCGATGGGGCACCGGATCGATGCGTTTTGCCCGGCCGATTCGTTGGGTCTTGGCTCTACTTGGGTCCAAGGTTCTGCGCTTGGAACTCGCCGGACTGCAGGCAGGCCGACGGACCTACGCGCATCGTGTTCTTCATCCGAATCCAATTTCTGTACGCACCGCAAATGCCTATCGCGAAGCCCTGCATGACGGCTTTGTCTTGCTCGACCCAGAAGAACGGCGCGAAAGGATCACAAGCCAGTGCTTTCGGGTGACGTACGACATCGGCGGGCAACCGATTCTGGATCCCGACCTGCTTGAGGAGATTATCCAAATCGTCGAGTGGCCCACGGTTTTTAAGGGGCGAATTGCGGACGAGTTTCTCAGTCTGCCACGAGATGTCCTAGTTACCGTCATGCAACATCATCAAAAATATTTTGCCGTGCAGGGCGCGCAGGGCGACCTACTGCCGTTATTTTTGGCTGTTAGAGACGGTGACGCACGTGGGCTCGAAACCGTTAAGCAAGGGAACGAGTGGGTACTTAAGGCCCGCTTATCGGACGCGAAATTCTTCTTTGATGAAGATAGGCAGCGTCGGCTATCTTCGCGGGTCGCGGAATTGAATGAGCTTACTTTTCACGAAAAACTTGGGACCATGTGGGAAAAGACTCGGCGTTTGGAAGCATTGGCTCTTCTTGCGCCAGATCTCTTTGATGCCAATTCTGACGAAGTCCGCCACCTGAAGAGAGCCGCCCATCTCAGCAAGGCGGACTTGGTTACGCTCATGGTTCGCGAACTACCCGAACTGCAGGGAACCATGGGTGAGTTGTACGCTAAACACGACGGCGAACCCGAACCGGTTGCGCGTGGGATAGGGGAGCAATATCTGCCTCGCGGACAAACATATCCGCGGACAGACGTCGGTACTTACCTAGCGCTGCTGGATAAGGCGGATACATTGATCGGAGCTTTGGCCGCTGGCTTGACCGTAAGTGGTTCGGAAGACCCGTATGGATTCAGACGCGCCGCCAATGGCATCGTTCAGATAATCCTTTTCCGCCGAATTCATTTTAGTGCACGTAGGCTAGTATCTGCCGTCCTAGACGTTCACGGTCTCGAAGATCAAGAGCTGCGGAACTCGGTTTCGGGAACGGCATTGGATCTCTTGCTGCAACGTTTTCGCACGGAGATGACACTTCAACAGAGGGGCCTAAGTTACGACACTGTGGATGCCGTTCTTGCATCTGCTTCGGACGACTTGACCGACGCAGAAGCACGAGCCTGGGCGCTGCAGGTCTTTCGGAACCGCCCCGAGTTTCTTAAACTCTATACTGCATTTGATCGCGCCTCACGCATATTGCCGAGTGGCTTCGCTGGCGAGATTCGTGATTCGCTCCTGACGGCACCCGCAGAGGTTCAACTTCTTGATGCTTTGCGGAATCCAGACTTGCTTAAGACTGCGGATCGAGTCTCTTCTGTCAGTTCTTGGAAGGCGCTGAACGCCAACCCCAATAAATTGTCAACAGAAAAGGCGAAAGACTACAGTGAAATCCTGCAGCGACTCGCTGCTCTAGCCGGGCCCGTGGATCGATTCTTTAACGATGTACTTGTAATGGATCAAGACATGGCAATCCGCAATAATCGCCTTGCGCTTCTTTCACAAGTCGTACAGTTGGGGCGGTTAATCGCGGACTTTTCCTTACTGGTAGTCAGCGACGCGGCGCGTGAAGGAAAGCCTTCTCCCGTTCCCCAAAGATGAAAAGGTCGCACATTTCCACGTGAGGTGATCTTGGACATGGCTATTCGTCTTGGTGCGAAACCACGGCGTGGGACCGGGAAGCCCGGCCTGCGGGGGGGTACCCGGGCGCGCACACGCGCCGGGCGAGGCGCCGGCCGCGCGGCCGCGAAGCCGATCTGGCTCTTCGAAGAGGGCAACGCGTCGATGCGCGACCTGCTCGGCGGCAAGGGTGCCGGTCTCGCGGAGATGAGCCGCGTCGGCCTGCCGGTGCCGCCGGGCTTCACGATCACGACCGCGGTCTGCAACGCCTACCTCGCGCGCGGCAAGACGCTCCCGCCGGGACTCATGAACGAGGTCCGGCGGGCGCTCGCGACCGTGGAGCGCAAGATGGGCAAGCGGTTCGGCGATGCCAAGAACCCGCTGCTCGTCTCCGTGCGGTCCGGCGCCAAGTTCTCGATGCCGGGGATGATGGATACGGTCCTCAACCTCGGGCTGAACCCGGAGACCGTGCGCGGGCTCGCGGCGCTCACGGGGAACGAGCGCTTTGCCGAGGACGCCTACCGGCGCTTCGTGCAGATGTTCGGGAAAATCGTGCTCGACGTGCCCGGAGAGAAGTTCGAGCACCTCATCGAGGAGCAGAAGCGCCGGGTCGGGGCGAAGCTCGACACCGATCTGTCCGCGGCGGACCTGCGAGAGCTTGCCGGCCGGTTCAAAGACCTGATCGGGCGGGAGACCGGCGAGACGTTTCCCACGGACCCCTGGCAGCAGCTCGAGAGGGCCATCCGCGCGGTCTTCGATTCGTGGGACGGCAAACGGGCCATCGACTACCGCAACTTCAACAAGATCCCGCACGACCTCGGCACCGCGGTCAACGTTCAGACGATGGTCTTCGGCAACATGGGAGACGACAGCGCGACCGGCGTCGCGTTCACGCGCAACCCCGCCACCGGCGAAAAGGGCCTCTACGGCGAGTATCTGCCGAACGCGCAGGGCGAGGACGTCGTCGCCGGCACCCGGACCCCGCATCCGATCAGCCAGTTGCAGTCCGAGATGCCCGCCGCCTACAAGCAGTTTCTCAAGCTGGCGCAGATGCTGGAGCGCCACTACAAGGACGTTCAGGACCTCGAGTTCACGGTCGAGCGCGGGAAGCTATGGATGCTCCAGACCCGCAGCGGGAAGCGCACCGCTCAGGCGGCTGTGAAGACTGCCGTCGACATGGTCCGTGAGCGCCTGATCACGAAGGACGAGGCGCTCCTGCGTGTCGATGCCGACCAGCTCTATCAGTTGCTGCTGCCTCGCTTTGTTCAGGAGGACAAGGACGCGGCCGACCGCGAGGGTAAGCTGCTCACGCGCGGCCTCAACGCGTCGCCCGGCGCCGCGACCGGCATTGCCGTCTTCGACCCCGATACGGCCGCCGAACGGGGCGGCAAGGGCGAGGCCGTGATCCTGGTCCGGCCCGAGACCAGCCCCGACGACGTTCACGGCATGCTGGTGGCCCGCGGCATTCTCACGGCCCGCGGCGGCGCGACGAGCCATGCGGCGGTCGTGGCGCGCGGCCTCGGCAAGCCCTGCGTCGCCGGCGCGGAGGCCATTCGCGTCGACCTCAACGCGCGCCAGTTCAGCGTGAACGGCCAGGTGATTCGCCAAGGCGACCCCATCTCCATCGACGGGACGACCGGGGAGGTCTTCGGCCGCGCTGTTAAGACGATCGATCCGGACGTCACGAAGGACCAGGACCTCCAGACGCTGCTGGGCTGGGCGGACAAGACGCGCCGGCTCGGTGTGTGGGCGAACGCGGACTACCCGCGGGACGCGGAGCGCGCCCGGGCGTTCGGCGCCGAGGGTGTCGGCCTGTGCCGGACGGAGCACATGTTTTTTGAGGAGGAGCGGCTCCCGATCGTCCGCCGGATGATCCTGGCGGAGACCGACGCGGAGCGGCAGCTCGCGCTCGACGAGCTGCTGCCGGTGCAGCGGCAGGACTTCGTCGGCATCCTGCGCGCGATGGCCGGCCACACGGTCGTCATCCGCCTGATCGATCCGCCGCTGCACGAATTTCTGCCCCACTACGACGAGCTGCTCGTCGAGGTCACGCAGCTGCGGGACCGCGGCAACGATCCCGCGGCGCTGGCCGAGAAAGAGCACCTCCTCCGCGCGGTCCAGGGGATGCGGGAGCAGAACCCGATGCTGGGCCTGCGCGGCATCCGGCTCGGCATCCTGTTCCCGGGCATCATCGACATGCAGGTGCGGGCGATTCTCGAGGCCGCGTGCATCCTGGCCAAGCAGGGCGTGAAGACGCATCCCGAGATCATGATCCCGCTCGTGGGCCACGTGAACGAGCTGCGGCTCGTGGAGGAGCGGGTCCGGCCGCTCGCCGAGCGCGTGATGAAAGAGCAGGGGATCCGCGTCGTCTACAAGTTCGGGACGATGATCGAGATCCCGCGCGCGTGCGTCGTGGCCGCCGATATCGCCAAGCTCGCCGAGTTCTTCTCGTTCGGCAGCAACGATCTCACCCAATTGATCTTCGGGTTCAGCCGGGACGACGCCGAGGGCAAGTTCCTGCTCCAGTACGTCACCCGCAAGATCCTGCCGGAGAACCCGTTTCAGGTGCTCGACGCCGACGGGGTGGGCGTGCTGATCGACATGGCCGTGCGGGAGGGGCGCAGGACCCGGCCCGACATCGAGTTGGGGATCTGCGGCGAGCACGGCGGCGATCCGGCGAGCATCGAGTTCTGCCACAAGGTCGGGCTCAGCTACGTCAGCTGCTCGCCGTACCGCGTGCCGACGGCGCGGCTGGCGGCGGCGCAGGCCGCGCTCCGCGAGCGCCGCGCGCGCGCCGAGCGCGACAAGTAACCGACGCGCCCGGGCGGCGTCAGGCCGTCCCGGAAGTGAGAGGCGGGGGACGTGCGGCGCCACGCAGACCTCGGCAGGCGGTCGTGAATCCTCGCGAGAGGACCGAGGCGTGGGAGGAACAACTGCTCGCGCCCTACGCCGCCCGCAGCGCCGCGACGCGGGGGCGGACCAGGCCGGAGCTTCCGGACTCCATCCGCACCGACTTCCAGCGCGACCGCGACCGGGTCGTTCACTCGAAAGCGTTCCGGCGCCTCATGCACAAGACGCAGGTCTTCATCGCGCCCGAAGGCGACCACTACCGCACGCGGCTCACGCACACCCTCGAGGTCGCGCAGATCGCCCGCACGATTGCCCGCGCGCTCAGGCTCAACGAGGACCTCACCGAGGCGATCGTCCTCGCCCACGACCTGGGCCACCCGCCGTTCGGGCATGCCGGCGAAGAGGCGCTGAACGAAGTGATGGCCGCCCACGGCGGCTTCCGTCACGACGTGCAGAGCCTGCGGGTCGTGGAACTGCTGGAACGGCGCCGTACGAGCGACGGCAGGATCGAACACGGGCTCAACCTGGCGTGGGAAGTCCGCGACGGGATCGGCGGGCACTCCAAGGGACCGACGGATCTCGAGACACTGCCGCCGATCGACGAGACACCCGCGGACGCCCTGCCGCACACGGTGGAGGGACAGCTGGCCCGCGTCTCCGACCGCATCGCCTACGTCCACCATGATACAGACGACGCCATCCGTGCGGGATTGATCGGCGAACAAGACGTTCCGGCCGCGGTGCGAGAGGTGCTCGGCGAGACGCGCGGCCAGTGGGTCGACGTCACGGTGCGCGACATCGTCGAGCGCTCGGCGGAAAGGCCCCGGATCGAGATGGGCGACGCGATCCGGCGCGCGCTCAACGAGCTCAAGGACTTTCTGTTCGAGCGGGTCTATCGCGGGTCGGCTGCCAAATCCGACGTCGGTAAGGCCCAGCGGCTGCTGCGCGAGCTGTTCGACTACTTTGTCGCGCACCCCGGCGAGATGGGCGATGAGTCGCGGGAGCCGCTCGAGAGCGGGCAGACGACTGTGCCGCGCGCGGTCTGCGACTTTCTTGCCGGAATGACCGACCGCTTCGCGATCCGCACCCACGAACGGCTCTTCGTGCCGCGCGCCTGGGAGAGCAGCGAGTAGCGCCGACTGGTGGTGTTCTTACCGCGCCCCGAACCGCTGCGCCGCGTCCGGCGCGATCATGAAGAACATCAGCACCGCGAGGAGCAGCGGCGAGACCGCGATGCCGATCATCGCCACCCGTTCGAACTTGAGGTTCATGTAATAGGCGCCGATCAGCGAGGCCTTGATCGACGCGGAGATGATCAGGACTGTCACGCGAACGGCCGCGGGCAGGTGCCACGCGAGGACGGTGCTCGCCTCGATCGCGGTGAGCACCAGCAGCACCACGAAGCCCACCAGATACGCGCGCGTGACGCTCTCCGGAAGCGGCTGCGCGTGCACGACCTCCGCCTCGCCGTGCTCCGGCGCGCCGTGACCCGCCTGCGAATCGCTCATGTGCACCGGGCGCTCCTCCCTACAGCAGATAGATCGACGGCCAGATGAAGACCCACACCAGATCGACGAACCCCCAGTACAGGCCCGCGATCTCGAGGCCGTCTTCGGACGACAACCCCTTGGCGAGGCGAACCGCCATCGCCCACAGATAGATGACGCCGCCGAGCACGTGCAGCCCGTGCAGGCCCGTGATCGTGAAGAACGTGAAGCTGAACGCGGGCACGCCCCACGGGTTGCCGGCCAACCCGGCGCCGTCCCCGATCAGATGCGACCACTCGAGCGCCTGGAGGCTCACGAACACGGCGCCCGCGACGACGGTCGCGGCGAGGAACCGGACCGCCGGCCGCCGCCAGCCGCGCCGCATCGCGTAGACGGAGAGGGCCATCGTCGTGCTGCTGAAGATCAAGATCGCGGTCATCCCGGCGGCGAGCCGGATGTTCAGGATCTCCGCCCGGTTCGGCCATATCGGGGCGCTGAACCGCGCCGCCCAAAGCGCGACGAGGAGTCCGGCGAACGTCATCGCGTCCGAGGCGAGGAACAGCCACATCATCAGCTTGCCCCAGCTGACGTCCCACGGCGACCGTCCGCCGGCCCAGCGCTCCGCCAGCGTCGTGCCTTCTCCCCGAGTCTCGGTTGCCGCCATCATCGCCTCCCTGTGAGCGGGCCCGTCAGGCCCAAAACAGCAGGGCAAAGAGATAGAGCCACAACAGGTCCATGAAATGCCAGTACAGCGCGAACACGCCGATGCCGGCGTGCGAAGCCACCCCGTACCGCCCGGCGTGCGCCTTCCAGACGATGACGCCGAGCGCGGTGAGGCCGCCGAGGAGATGGGCCCCGTGGGCGCCCGTGAGCAGGTAGAAGAACCCGCTGTGTTGGTTGGACGAGATGTACGCGCCCTGCGCGGCGAGCGACCGCCACGCGACGATCTGCCCGAGGACGAACGCCCCGCCGAGCCATGCCGTCGCCGTGAGACCGCGCTGCAGGCCTCGGATGTCGCCGGCGGCGATGCGGCGGCGCGCCCACTCGAGCGTGCCGCTGCTGGCGAGAAGAATCGCCGTGGTGAGCCAGAGGACCGGCGGCATCACCAGCGCGCCCCAACCCGGCTCCTGCCGCCGCGCGAGATACGCCGTCGTGAACGCGACGAACAGCATCGTCACCGCGGTCAGCGCCGCGATCATTCCGATCACGGCCGTGCCGACGGCGGGCCCCGATGCGGCCGGGCCGTCCCCGCGGCCGCCGGGCCCAACGCCGGCCGGCCCCGACGGGCGGCGGGCTCCCGGGCCGCCCCGGTGCGTCTCGATCGCGCGCGCGGTCACGGCGTCCAGCTTAGTGCTCATCCCCTGAAGGGGACGGGCCCGCGGTATGCGCGGGCCCGGCCGCGACCGCCGCGACGGGTTCCGCCTGCCACTGCGGGCTGTAGTCCTGGGCCGCGCCGGGCACCGAGTAGTCGTACGGCCACCGGTAGACCACCGGCAGCGACGGTCCCCAGTTGCCGTGCGGGGGCGGCGACGGCGCCGCCCACTCCAGGGAGTTGGCGTGCCAGGGGTTCTGCTCCGCGACGGGCCCGTGGAGCATGCTCTTGAAGAAGTTGTAGATGAACACGAACTGCGCCGCGCCGAGCATGAACGCGCTCAACGAGATGAAGACGTCGATCGGGCCGGCGTGGCTCAGAAACGGGTACGTGCTCGTGTCGTACAGCCGGCGGCTGTTCCCCATGAATCCAAGGAAATGCATCGGGAAGAACGTCGCGTAAATCCCGAGGAACGTGAACACGAAGTGGATCTTGCCGAGGCGCTCGTCCATCATGCGCCCGAACATCTTCGGGAACCAGTAGTAGGTGCCGGCGAAGATCGAGAAGAGCGCCGCGGCGGCCATCACGAAGTGGAAGTGCGCGATCACGAAGTACGTGTCGTGCAGGTAGATGTCGACCGGCGCGGCCGCGAGGAAGATCCCGCTGAGCCCGCCGGTCACGAACAGCGACACGAACGCGATCGCGAACAGCATCGCGGTCGTGAAATGGATGCGGCCCTGCCACAGCGTCGTGCACCAGTTGAACGTTTTGATCGCCGACGGCACGGCGATCGCGATCGTCGACCCGAGGAACGCGGCGCCGAGCAGCGGCGACATCCCGCTCACGAACATGTGGTGGCCCCACACGAGGAAGCTCAGGAACCCGATCGCCGAGATCGACAGCACCATCGCCTTGTAGCCGAAGATCGGTTTGCGCGAGAACGTCGAGATCACATCGGAGACGATCCCCATCGGCGTGAGGATCAGGATGTAGACTTCCGGATGGCCGAAGAACCAGAACATGTGCTGCCAGAGGAGGGCGTCGCCGTTCTTGTTGCCGAGCACCTGCCCCGCGACCAGCAGATTCGCCGGGACGAAGAAGCTGGTGCCGGCCGTCCGATCCAGGATCAACATCACCACGGCGGCCGTCAGCACGGGGAAGGAGAGCACGGCGAGGATCGCGGTGATGAAGATGCCCCACAGCGTGAGCGGCAGCCGGCCCATCGACATCCCGCGCGCGCGCATGTTGATGATCGTGGTGAGGAAGTTGAGCGAGCCGAAGAGCGACGAGAACAGCACGAACATGATCGAGATCGCCCACAGCGTCTGGCCGAGGCCGGAGCCCGGGGAGAACTTTGCCACTGCCGACAAGGGCGCGTACGACGTCCAGCCGTTGCCGGCCGGCCCGCCGGGCACGAAGAACGACGCCAGCACGACCAGGACCCCCGGGACCAGCGTCCAGTACGACAGCATGTTCAGGAACGGGAACGCCATGTCCCGCGCCCCGATCATCAGCGGGATCAGGAAGTTCCCGAACGCGCCGGTGAGGATCGAGGTGAGGAAGAAGAAGATCATCACCGTGCCGTGCATGGTGGCCGCGGCCAGGTACTGGCCGGGGTCCAGGGTGCCGTTCTGGGGCCAGCCCAGGTGGGCGCGCATCAGCATCGCCAGAGCGCCGCCGACCATCGCCATCAACAGCGTTGTCAGGTAGTACTGCTTGCCGATCATCTTGTGGTCGAGACTGAAGATGTAGTGGCGGACGAAGCTCTCGGTGTGGGCCTCGTGACCGGCCGCTCCTTCGTGTACGGCGAGGGCATCCATCAGGCGCGACTCCTTATCCCTGTCTGACGCAGGACCTCCGGCCGCGCGCGTCGCCGCGCGGCCTCCTGCCTACCTCGGGCTAGTGCTGCCCTTGCTTCGCCAGCCAGGCGTCGAACGCGGCCTGGTCGGTTTCAACGACGATGTTACCACGCATCGTATAATGGCCGACCCCGCAGAGCTGCGCGCACGCGATCTGATACGCGCCGGCGCGGTCGGGCGTGAACCAGACGGACACGGTGCGTCCGGGGACGGCGTCCTGCTTCACGCGGAAGTTCGGCAGGAAGAAGCTGTGAATGACATCGAGCGAGCGGATCTCGACGCGGACGGGGCGGTTGTTTACGGCGTGGAATTCGTTCGTGACGACCACGTTGGTCTTGCTGTCGGGGTCGCCGGGATCGAGGCCGAGCGGATTGCCGGCGCTGATGAACTTCGGATCGGTGCGGGCGAGCTTGCCGTCCGGGCCGGGGTAGCGCACGTACCATAGAAACTGCCGGGCCGTGACCTCCACCAGCTGCGCATTCGCCGGCGGCGGGCTGTAGACGTGCGCCCAGACGATCTCCGCGAGAATGGCGAGGATCACGAGGCCCGCCGCGGGGACGAGGGTCCACGTCAGCTCCGCGCCGAGGTGCTCGTGCCAGTGGGCCGCCGGCCGCCGGCCGTGCGCGGCGTAGCGGATCAGCGCGATCGCGATGAACAGGTGAACGGCGATGAAGGCGATCGCCGTCGCGGCGAGGATCGCGTTGAACATCTCGTCGGCCGCCGCACCCTGTTTGGACGCGAGCGGCTGCAGCCACCAGATGTGCGCCGCGACGACGAACGACACGATGCCCGCGGCGAGGATGAACAGAATCAGCACGCCCATCCAGCGCCCCGCGGTCCGTTCGTCGCGCGGCATAGTCGACCCAGAGTCCATTGGCACTGCCCCTCCGGGGGAACTCATCGGTCCGGCTTCCGAGGTTGGAGAATCTTCGTCCCGGGCCCCGGGCTTCCCTCCGGATGCCGCCGCCGGCCTATTTCGCGACGGACAGGCTGGGTTTGGCGCCCGGCGTCACGTTGAACGTTCCGTACATGCCGAGCAGCGCGTGGCCGGGGTATCCGCAGATGAAGAGGTAGTGGCCCGCCTTTGACGCGGTGAACCGCACGTCGACGGTTTTGCCGGGCGGCGTGCCCGGAATCCCGGCGTTCGGCGTTTCGGCGCCCGGGAAGGCGGGCTGCGGATCGGCCTGGGCGGGAAGAACGGGCGACTGCGCGGAGCCCCTGAGCGGGATCACCTGAAGGCTGTGGGGCAGCGCGGCCGTCTTGTCGTTGACGAACTTCACGTGCACGGGCGTACCGGGCGCCACGGTGATGACGAGGCGCCCCTTGGCGACGCCGTTGAAGTTCTGCCCGGCGTTCGCCGCGGTCTGGTTGGCGATGACGGTAAACGCGGCCTCTGCCGCGGCGTGCGCGCGGGGAACCGACGACAGCGCGGCGGCGGCCGCCGCCGACGCGGCGAGACAGAGCACCCGGACCAGCGTGCGCGAAACGAACATTGCCACCTCCTGTGACCCGAGAGCGGGGAGTGGTCCTGCGAATTACCGACCTTCATTATATTAACCGGATCGTCTCGCCACCGTCAAACGTACGTTCGCGGGCCTCCCGGCCGCGCACGGGAAGCCGCGGCCCGCAAATTATTATCAGAACGCGAAGATGGTGTTGTTACGTACAGAGGAGAAGGCATGGCAATAGGGAATCCATGCCGGGCTCGGCCGAGGGCCGCCGCCGTCCGCGGCGGCACCAGATGGCCGGCCAGGGGAGGGGAGGGACTTTATGGTAGGAACTTGGCGTCACCGTGTGCTTGGGCTCGTCGTTGCGGCCATGCTGGTGGTCTCGATGGTCGCTCTGGGCAGCCTCCCACGCACGCACGCCGCCGCATCCAAGACGCTCTTCGTCGGCATTACGCTGCCGTTGACCGGCGCGGATGCCGAGGACGCGGAGCTGATCAAGGACGGCGCGATGCTTGCGATCGACCAGGCCAACGCGAAAGGCGGGGTGGCGGGCTACAAGATCGAAGCGATCATCCTCGACTCAGGGACGGCGACTGCCGGACAGTACGATCCGGCGCAGGCCGCCACCAACACGCGCAAGCTCGTCGCGAACATGGGGGTGGTCGCGAACATCGGCCCGCAGATGAGCGGCGAGGGCAAGGCGATGTCGGCGATCTTGAGCGAAGCCGACATGGCGACGATCACTCCCAGCTCGACGAACCCGGACATCACGAACCCAGCGATGGCGTCTCAGTATCGGCCCAAGGGCAAGGCGGTCTACTTCCGCACCGTCACCACGGACGCGTTCCAGGGGCCGAACATGGCCAACTACTACGCCGAGACGCTGCACGTGAAGACGGTGTACGTGCTGGACGACTCCGGCGCGTACGGCGTCGGCATCGCGGACTCGTTCTCGAAGCGGGCCGCGGAGAAGGGCATCAAGATACTCGGCCGCGACCAGCTCAACCCGAAGGAAGCCGACTACACGACGATTCTGACCAAGATCAAGGGGCTCAACCCCGACGCGCTCTACTACGGCGGCGTCGGACAGGCCGGCGTCAAGCTGACGAAGCAGGCCTACGACGTAATCCCCAAGATGCCCAAGGGCGGCGGAGACGGCATGTACGGCGGCACCATTCTGACCGGCGGCGGGTTCCCCGCGGTGGAGGGCTGGTACGCGACGATCGCCGGCCCGCACCTCCTCGAGAACCCCGAAGCGCAGCCGTGGCTCAAGGCGTTCCAGGCCAAGTACAACAAGGTGCCGCAGGACTACTCGATCACGGCGTACGATGCGGCGCTCGTTATTCTGGATGCGATCAAGCGGGTGGCCGCGACGGGCAAGACGCCGGACCGGCACAACGTGCGCGACGCGATCCAGACCAGCAACCTGAAGACCCTGCAGGGCACGATTTCGTTCGACAAGAACGGCGACATCAACAGCCGGGTCGTCAGCGTGTTCAAGATCGTGCACGATGCGAAGTACAAGGATGACGACATCATCCACCAGTACAAGTACGTCGGCGTAGCACCTCAGAACTAGGATGCGAAGCAGGTAACGACGTGACGGGAGCGGGCCGCCTGCGCGGCCCGCTCCCCGCGTTGCAGGCTATGCGCGGATCCCAACACCCTCCGGGCGGCGGTCCATGACCCACCACGACGTACTCGTGCAGCAGGTCATCAACGGCCTGAGCCTGGGGGCGATGTACTCGCTGCTCGCCCTCGGCTTCACCATGGTCTACGGCATCATCGAGCTGATCAACTTCGCCCACTTCAACATCTTTATGGTCGGGTCGTTCATCGCGGCGATCGCGCTGCACACCTTGGGCGTCTCGGGACAGGGGCGGGCCCTCTACGGACTGCCGCTCATCGCGGCGCTCGTGTTCGCGTTCGCGGCGGCGATGCTGTTCTGCGGCGCGCTCGGCGTGGTGATCGAGCGCGTGGGGCTCCGGCCGATGCGGCATGTCAAGGGCACCGCGGCGATGATCACGACGATCGGCATCTCGTACATTCTGTTCAACGTCGTGCTGCTGCGGACCGGCGCGTCGACCATGAACTATCCGAACCCCGTGCCGGTGTTCGGATGGCCGATCGGCGGGGCGACGCTCCGGCTTCGCGAAGTGCTGCTGTGGAGCGTGGCGTTGATCCTCATGACCGTGCTGCAGATTTTCGTGCGCCGCACCAAGATCGGCAAGGCGATGCGCGCCACGGCGCAGGATTCGGAGGCGGCGCGGATGATGGGCATCGATGTCGACCGGGTGGTGATGCTGACGTTCTTCATCGGGTCGGCGCTCGCGGGCGCGGCCGGGCTGATCTTCGGCCTGTACTACAATTTCACGAGCTTTCTCATCGGCTACACGGCGGGCCTGCGGGCGTTCACCGCGGCGGTCCTCGGCGGCATCGGGAACATCGTGGGGGCGATGATCGGCGGGCTGGTCATCGGCCTGATCGAGTCGGTCGGCGGCCAGATTCTCCAGGTGCGGTGGACGGACGTCATCATCTTCTCGATCCTGATTCTCGTGCTGGTGTTCCGCCCGACCGGTCTGCTCGGGATCTCCACCCCGACCAAGTCGTGAGGACGTCCCGTGGCTGACGTCTCGCCGGCTGAAGTCTCGTCCCTCCACACGATCGACGGGGAGCCGCAGGTCGCGCCGCCCCCGACGCAGACGCCGGCGTGGCGGGCGATCGCCGCCCCGGTCCTCCGGCCGTTCGAACGGATCCCCGCGGCCGCCCGGGCGCGCCTCGCCGGGGTGCTTTTGCTGGCCGCGGCGCTGGCGTTCCCGGTGCTGCACTCCAACGGCGGCGATGTGGACGCCGCGACGAACGCGCTGTGTTTTGCCGCGCTCGCGCTCGGCCTCAACATCGTGGTCGGCTTCGCCGGCCTGCTGGATCTCGGCTACGCCGCGTTCTTTGCGATCGGCGCGTACACGTACGGCATCCTGGCGTCCGGCCAGCTGCACCCGCTGTGGACCCCGGCCTGGCAGCCGCTCGCGTGGCTCGGCCTCGTCGGCCGGTTCCACCTCGAAGGTGTGCCGGACGTCGTGCAGTTCCAGTTCTCCTTCTGGTATATGTTGCCCGGGGCGGCGATCGTCGCCGCGTTCTTCGGCCTGCTGTTCGGCGCCCCGACGCTGCGGTTGAAGGGCGACTACCTCGCGATCGTGACGCTGGGGTTCGGGGAGATCGTGCCGATCGTCGTCCGCAACGAGCAGAAGCTGACGAACGGCGCGATGGGGCTGAACGGGGTGCTTGCGCCGACGGCGTTCGGCCACAACTTCGGCGTCAACGCAACCCCGTACTACTACGTCGCGGTTGCGATGATCGTGCTCCTCATGTTTGTGAGTTACCGCCTCAAGGCGTCCCGTGTCGGCCGCGCCTGGATGGCGATTCGCGAGGACGAGATCGCCGCCGGGGCGATGGGCGTCAACCGCACGCGTCTCAAGCTGCTGGCCTTCGCGACCGGCGCGGGGTTCGGCGGCATGACCGGCACGCTGTACATCGCCAAGCTGCAGACCGCGACGCCGGACATGTTCCAGTTCCCGGTGTCCGTGATGATCCTCGTCATGATCGTGCTCGGCGGGATGGGCAGCGTCCCGGGCGTGGTCCTGGGCGCCCTGCTGCTGCAGTTGCTGCAGTCGTGGTTCCTCCAGGACCTGACGCAGTGGCTGCACGCCCTGGGTCGCCTGACCGGGATCGTCTCGCTCCAGCACGTCGAGCTGGCGCAGACGATCGAACTGCTCTTCGGCATCATCCTCGTGACAATGATGCTGTACCGCCGCCAGGGGCTGATTCCGGCGTCCAGAACGACCGCGCCGCTCTCGATGGAGGAGCAGGCGGCGGCGCCGACGCGCGGCGGCATCGGGATCTCGCTCAGCCGGCTGGCGCGGACGAAGGTGCCGGAGAACACGCCGCTCCTGGAGACGCGCGGGCTGACGAAGCGTTTCGGCGGGATCACCGCGGTGCGCGGCGTCGATCTCGTGGTCCCGCCGCACTCTATCGTCGGCCTGATCGGGCCGAACGGCTCCGGCAAGACGACTTTCTTCAACCTTGTGACCGGGCTCGACACTCCGGATTCCGGCCGTATTCTGTTCGCCGGGCGCGACGCCACGGGGCTCCCGGCGCACGCGGTCGTCGAGCGCGGCATCGCGCGTACGTTCCAGTCGCTGCGCCTGTTTCCGGACATGACAGTCCTCGAGAACGTCCTCGTCGGCATGCACGCCTGGACGCATGCCAACGCGCTGGGCGCCGTGCTGCACACGGCCGCCGTCCGCACGGAGGAGCGCGAGTCGGTCGAATGGGCGATGGAGGTCTTGAAAATCTTCGGCAACCGGCTCGCGCCGCGGGTGAACCATCTCGCGAGCAGCCTCTCCTACGCCAACCGGCGGCGGCTGGAGATCGCCCGCGCGATCGCGGCGCGTCCGGCGCTGCTGCTGCTCGACGAGCCGACCGCGGGCATGAACCCCGCGGAGACGCTCGAGTTGGCCGACCAGATTCGCAGCCTGAAGGACATGGGTCTTACCGTGCTGTTGATCGAGCACAAGTTGAACGTCGTCAACACGATTTCGGACAAGGTCGCCGTGCTGGACTACGGCGAGAAGATCGCCGAAGGCACCGCGGAGGAGGTCCATCGGAACCCCGATGTCATCCGAGCCTATCTCGGCCGGACGTCCGCTGCTCGAGTTTAAGGACGTCGACACCTACTACGGGGAGCTCCATGCCCTGAAGCGGGTCAATTACGAGATCGGCGTCGGCGAGATCGTCTGCCTGCTCGGCGGCAACGCGTCCGGCAAGTCGACGACAATGAAGACCGTGCTGGGGCTCGTGCGGCCGACGCGCGGCACCGTCATCTACCGCGGCGAGCAGATCTCCCGGCTCTCAACCGCGGAGCGCGTCCGCCGCGGCATCGCCCCGGTGCCGGAGGCCCGCCGCCTGTTTCCGCGGATGACGGTCTTCGAGAACCTCGAGATGGGCGCGTTCACCCGCACCGACCCGGCCGGCATCGCGGAAGACCTCGACCGCGTCTACGCGCTCTTCCCGCGCGTGAAGGAACGCCGCACCCAGCTGGCCGGCACGCTCTCCGGCGGCGAGCAGCAGATGGTGGCGATCGGCCGCGCGCTCATGGCCCGGCCGCAGCTGCTCTGCATGGACGAGCCGTCGATGGGGCTCTCGCCGGCCTTCGTCGAGCAGGTCTTCGATATCATCCAGATGATCAACAAACAGGGGACGTCGATCTTCGTCGTCGAGCAGAACGCGAACATGGCGCTCAGCATCGCGCACCGCGGCTACGTGCTGCAGACCGGCCAGGTCGTGCTGTCGGGCACCGCGAAGAGCCTGCGCGAGAACGAGATGATCCGGCAGGCCTACCTCGGAGAGATCAAGACCGCCTAGCCTATCTCCACAATTGCCCGGCCGACGATCTCACCCCGGTTGAGCGCGTCGTATGCTCGGGGTGCGTCCGCGAGGGTATAGCGCCGCGAGATCGTGCGCGCCGGATCGATCACGCCGCCCTCCGCCAGCCGCAAAAGCGCCGGCACGTCCGTGCGAACCCGGCCGCCGTACGACCCGATGAGCCGGATCCCGCGGCGAACGAGACGGGTAATCTCGATCGGCGCCGCGGTCGTGCCGGGCGCGATCCCGACGATCACGGCGCGTCCGCCGTCGCACACCGCGCCGAACGCCTGGACCACCGTCTCCGGCCGGCCGAGCGCCTCGAACGCGACATCGACGCCGCGCCCCTTCGTGTATTCGAGGATCGCGGCGGAGGCGTCCACGCGCGCCGCGTTGATCGTGTGCGTGGCGCCGACCGCCCGCGCGGCCTCGAGTTTGTCATCCCGCACGTCGACCGCGATGATCGCGGACGCCCCGAAGGCCGCGGCCAGCTGAATGATGTTCGAGCCGACGCCGCCGGTCGCGACGACGGCGGCGGTCTCTCCCGGGAGCAGGGCGGCCTGGTGGCGCACCGCGCCGTAGGCCGTCATGAGCGCGCAGCCGATGATGCACGAATCGGCGAGCGGCAGCCTCTCCGGCAGCGGAAACACGTCGGTGGCGGGGACGACCGCGTAGTCGGCGAGTCCCCCCATGCTGTACATGGCCAGCGGCGAGCCGTCGGCGCGGGCGAGGCGGCTCGTCCCATCGTAGAGCGTGCCGCGGAGGCGGTTCATCGCGAAGAACGTCTCGCACAGATCGTCGCGTCCCTGCGCGCACCACGCGCACGTGCCGCACGGCATGATAAAGCTGCACACGACGGGCATCCCTTCGATGAGGCGGGGGCCGCCGCCGGGCGCGGTGTCCGTCCCCACCGCCGCCACGGTGCCGGATATCTCGTGGCCGAGCACCGCGGGCGTCGGGAACTTCACCTCGCCCTTGATGACGTGCAGGTCGGTGTGGCAGACGCCGCACGCGGCCACCCGTATCAGGACCTCGCCGGCGTGGGGACGCGGCGCCGGGATGTCCTCGATCACGAGCGGAGCATGCACCTCGGAGAGCACCGCGGCGCGCATTGGACTCCTACTGTTCGGTGTGGATGAGAGGACCGCCTCCGCCGAATGGAGAATTATGCAGAAGACAATTCCAGCGTGGCGGGCGCGGCCTTATCTGCTTCACCGATAAGGCCCTTTTTCGCGGGTGCGTGAGATGGCCGGACGGTCACGAGAGGTCACAGACGAGATCCGCCGGCGCATCAGCATTCTCGACGTCGTGTCCGCGCACGTCACGCTCAAGCGGTCGGGCCGGCGGTACACGGGCCTCTGCCCGTTTCACTCCGAGAAAACCCCGTCGTTCACGGTGAACCCCGAACTCGGGTTCTTCTACTGCTTCGGGTGCCACGCCGGCGGGGACGTGTTCGATTTCGTGATGCGCATGGGCGGCGTGGCGTTTCCCGACGCGCTGACAGAGCTCGCCGGCCGGGCCGGGATCCGGCTCGAGCGGACGGTCGAGGAAGAGCGGCAGGGCGGCGAGCGGGAACGTCTGCTCCGCACGGTGGCCGAGGCCGCGGCGTACTACCGCGCGCAGCTGGCGGCCGAGGCGGGCGGGCCCGCGCGGCGTTATCTGGCGGAGCGGGGCGTGGACGCGGCGGCGACCGAGGCGTTCCGGCTCGGGTACGCGCCCGCGGGGTGGGACGGACTTCTTCGGGCCCTGCGGACCCGCGGCTTCGACGGCGCGGCGCTCGAGCAGGCGGGGCTGGCGGTGGCGCGCACCGGAAGCGACCCCGCGCGCGGGCCGGCCGGGCACTACGACGCGCTGCGGCAGCGCCTCGTCTTTCCGATCCACGATCTGCAGGGCCGGCCGGTCGCCTTCGGCGGCCGCGCGCTCGACGACGCGACGCCGAAGTATCTGAACACGCGCGAGACCGCGCTGTTTGCGAAAGGGCGCACGCTCTACGCGCTCGACACCGCCCGCGCGGCGATCCGGGAGAGCGGCGAGGCCGTCGTGGTAGAAGGGTACATGGATGCGCTGGCGTGCCACCAGTTCGGCATCACGAACGCGGTCGCCTCGTTGGGCACGGCGCTCACGCAGGACCAAGTCCTGCTGTTGAAGCGCTTCGTGGGCCGCGCCGTTCTGGTCTACGACGCGGACGCCTCCGGCATGGACGCGGCGGAGCGGGGCCTCGGGATCTTCGAGCAGGCGGAGCTGCCCGTGCGGGTGGCCGTCCTGCCCGGTGGGGCCGATCCGGACGAGTTCTTGCGGAAAAAGGGTGTTGAGGCCTTCCGGGCGGTGTTGGCTGGGGCGCGGTCGGTGTTCGACTACCGGTTCGCGATGGCGTCGGCCCGGCACGACGGCAGAACGGTGGAAGGAAAGGTGGGAATTGTTGACGAAATGAGTCAGTTAATCATTATAGCACCGAATCCGGTCCGGCAGTCCGAGTACGTCCGGCTGCTGGCGGAGCGCCTGGGCGTCCGTGAAGACGCTATCAGAGGACAGTTCCGCCGTCTCGCGAAGGATCGTGAAGACACGAGGCGGCCGGCCGCCACGCCCCGGAAGGTTCCGGAGGCGGACGGCCGGATCGGAGCGGAGGCGCTGCTTCTCCATCTCCTGGTGGCCGATGCGTCGGTGCGGGCGGGTGTCCGCAACCTGCTCGACGCGAACGGATTTCGCGAGCCGGTTCATCACCTACTTGCGCAGGCGCTCCTCGATCCGGAGGCGGAGGGTATCGAACCCGGCCGGCTTCGCGAACGGCTGCGGGATGACCGCGCGATCTCGCTGTTGAGCCGGTTTTTGATCGAGGAGCCGCCGGTGCGCGGGGATGCGCGCCGCGTCGCGGAGGGGTGCCTCCGGACCATGCGGCTTGTTGAAGTTGAGGAGCGGATCGACCGCCTGACGGCGGCGCACGCGGAAGCGGTGCGCGGCCGCGACGACCACCGCCGGGACGAGCTCGCGGCGGAGCTGCTCGAAGCACGCAAGGAAAAGGAACGCATCAGGGAGTTGAAGGTCAGTGTCTAAACCGCGTCGCGCACACGTCACCGCCGAATCGGAGGCCGCTACGACGAAGCGCCGGCTGGAGGCCGAAAAGGCCCTGGCCACGCTGCCGGCCGAAATGCGCCAGCTCGTCGAGCAGGGCCGCCGCCGCGGCTACGTGACTTACGAGGAGATCCAGGAGGCGGTGCCGCAGGTCGAGCACACCCTGGACGAGTACGACCGCATCTACGGGATGCTCGGCGATCTCGAGATCAAGGTCGTCGACGATCCCAAGGAGGCCGAGAAAGAGAAAGAGGAAGAAGAGGCGGAGCCGGTCGAGCTCGAGCCGCTCGAAGGGGTCAGCATCGACGACCCCGTCCGGATGTACCTCAAGGAAATCGGCAAGGTGCCGCTGCTCTCCTCCGCGGACGAGGTCAAGCTGGCCAAGCGGATGGAGCGCGGCGACGAGGACGCGAAGCGCCGCCTGATCGAAGCGAACCTCCGGCTCGTCGTCAGCATCGCGAAGAAGTATGTGGGCCGCGGTATGCTCTTCCTCGACCTCATCCAGGAAGGCAACCTCGGCCTGATCCGCGCCGTGGAGAAGTTCGACTGGCGCAAGGGCTACAAGTTCAGCACGTACGCGACGTGGTGGATCCGGCAGGCGATCACCCGCGCCCTCGCGGACCAGGCGCGGACGATCCGCATTCCGGTCCACATGGTCGAGACGATCAACAAGCTGATCCGCATCTCCCGGCAGCTGCTGCAAGAGTACGGCCGCGAGCCGACCCCGGAAGAGATCGGTCACGTCATGAAGATGCCGACCGAGCGGGTGCGGGAGATCATCAAGATCGCGCAGGAGCCGATCTCGCTCGAGACGCCGATCGGCGAGGAAGAGGACAGCCACCTCGGCGACTTCATCGAGGACCAGGATGCGCTGGCCCCGGCCGAGGCCGCGTCGTTCACGATGCTCAAGGAGCAGCTGGAGGGCGTGCTGGATACCCTCACGCCCCGCGAGCGGAAGGTGCTCAAGCTGCGCTTCGGGCTCGACGACGGACGCCCGCGCACGCTGGAAGAGGTGGGCCGTGAGTTCGGCGTGACGCGGGAACGGATCCGTCAGATCGAGGCGAAGGCCCTCCGCAAGCTGCGGCATCCGAGCCGGAGCAAACGGCTGAAAGACTTTATCGAATAGACCGCATATATCGGTAGGTGCGCGCCCGGTTCGCGGACCAGTCGGCAACTGCCGAACGGCCGCTCGCCCGGCGCGCACCTACCATCACAGTGCGCCCCTCGATCAATTTCTCATCCGGTAGCCGACAGCACACCAAACCGCGGGCACACCGCGGGGCCTCCGCATCGCCGCCCTTACTGGCTGCGGGGCGCGATGTTTTTGTTCATGCGGAAGAAGTTCGTGGGATCCCATTTGGTCTTGATCTCGATCAGACGGTCGTAGTTCGCGCCATAGGCGTTGCGAACGCGGTCGTCGCCTTCGTCCTCGGTCTGAAAATTGATGTAGGTGCCGCCGGTGGAAAAGCGGCGCATATCGCGCCAGGCCGCGCGCGCCCACTCCACGTTGGCGGCGTCGTCCTCCGGCCGCTCCCAGGACGCGGTGATGTTGAGGGCGACGCGCGCGCTCCGATTGCCCACCGCCGAGTGATCTTCCGGCAGCCGCTGCACCGCGCCGTCCACCGGAAAGAGGATGACGGCGGAGTGGGGCGACGGCAACCGTCCCGCGTGCTCGATGGCCTTTGCCACTAGATCGCTCGATACTGCCGGCAGATATTCGGACTTCCAGTAGTACCGGCGGCCTTTCGGCTGCGTCGCGTCGAGCAGGCTCTGCTGGGTGACATATGGGCGGCGCTGCACGATGTCGCCGATCGGTTTGCCGAACGACTTGATCGGCGCCACGGCCTTCTCGCCGTCCGCGACGGGGCCGGAGTGGCAGACCACGAGCACGATGACCGGCTGACCGTGCACGTCTTTCGGCAGCCATGGAGCCGGCGGGGCCTTCCGCAGAATGGCCACACAGGTCAGCTCCGGCGGGGCCTGCTCGCGGAACGTCCGGTACATCTCGAGCACCTCGGGCGCCGCATCGGCGCGCCACGCGATGGCGCCGGCGACGATCTCGGGCCCGACCGGGTACAGCCGGTACTCGAAGTTCGTCACCACGCCGAAGTTGCCGCCGCCGCCCCTGAGTCCCCAGAACAGGTCGGGATTTTCCTCTTCGCTCGCCCGCACGACGCGCCCGCCTGCCGTCACCACCGTCATCGAGCGCACCGTGTCCGAGGTCCAGCCGAACCGGCGCGTGAGATAGCCGAAGCCGCCGCCGAGCGTCAGGCCGGCCGTGCCCGTCGCCGAGACGAATCCGAGCGCCGCGGCAAGGCCCTGGAGCTGCGTCTCGCAGTCTACGTCCCCAAGGAGGCAGCCGGGCTGGACCTGCGCCGTTCGGGCGGCCGGATCGACCCAGACCCCGCGCATCGACGACATGTCGAGCATGAGGCCGCCGTCGGATGCGGCAAGACCGGCGATGTTGTGGCCGCCGCCTTTGATCGTCAGGGCGATCTTCTGCTCGCGGGCGAACTGGATGGACGTCACGACGTCGGCCGTGCCGAGGCAGCGAACGACCGCCGCCGGCCGACGGTCAATCATCGCATTCCAGAGCGACCGCGATTCATCATAACCGGCATCCGTGGGCAGCAGCAGTAGGCCGCGCAGACGCGCTTTCAGATTGCTGAGGGCCGTTGCATCAATGCCGGACTCGGCCATGGTCGGGGCCTCCCCTCCGTGGTCGCCGTCGTCGCGCGACGGCGCGGCTTGTCGTCCGCCGGTCTCGCAATCCGAGTCTACGCCGGGCGGCCGCTCCTGAGAAGTTCAGAAAAAGGACTGGGCGCCGGGCAGCGCGTATGGCAGAGTCCAGGCATGGGGACGTACGGACAGTACTGTCCGATCGCCAAGGGCGCCGAAATTCTGGCCGAGCGCTGGACGCCCTTGATTATTAGGGACGTCATGCTGGGCGCGCATCGGTTCAACGACATCGAACGGGGGTTGCCCGGCATCTCCCGTTCCTTGCTCGCGGGCCGGCTGCGACAGCTGATCCGGTCCGGCGTGATCGAGCGACGCGCGGGCGAGGGCGGCGGGCGCGCGGAGTACCATCTCACGCTGGCTGGGCGGGAACTCGGTCAGGTGGTCGACCGGCTCGGCGAGTGGGCGGCCCGCTGGGCCTTCCGCGATCCCGATCCGGAGGACCGGGATCCCGTGCTGCTGATGTGGTGGATGCACGGGCGCATCAACCGTGATCTACTTCCGCCGCGCCGTGTCGTCGTTCGGTTCGACTTTCGGCGTGCCACGAAGCGGTGCATCTGGCTGGTGCTGGAACGGAGCGACGTGTCCGTCTGCCCGACGGATCCCGGATTCGACACGGATCTTGTGGTGACGACGGACATCGGCGATCTGTACCGAGTTTGGCTGGGCCGGATCACGTTCGGGCGGGCCGTCGAGGACGGGCTCATCGAGATGGACGGTCCGCCCGCCCTCGCGCGCGCCTTTCCGCGCTGGCTGCAGTTGAGCCCGCTGGCCGGAGCGGTACAGGCGGCCGCGAGGAGTTCGGCCGGGTAAAGGGCCGGCGCGACCGGCGCTCGTGGGTCGCCTTACTCGATCGTGACCGAGGACGCGGTGATGACGCCGTACCCGTCATTGTCACCGCGGACCGTGACGTGCTCGCCGGCCTTCAGGTCGGCGACTTTGCCGAGCAGGATGCGGCGGATCGGCGTGCCGGCGGGCACGACGATCGACGTGTTTTGGTCCTGGTAGCTCAGCTTGAGCGTACGGCCCGACTTGCCCTCCACGATGCTGGTCACGTTCATGTTCGTCATGATGTTGCCGGACTCCATCGGCCACTGGCCCTTGCGCGCGCTCGGCATCGCGTCGAGGATGGTCATCGACACCGCGGTGAGCGTGCCGTCGGCGGCCTTGCTGGCGGTGATCGCCAAAAAGGTCCCGACCTTCACGTCGGCGAGCGTGGCCGGCAGCCGGCGTATGACCCGCGTCTGGTTCGTCAACACGACCGTGGTGCTGCCCATTTTCGTCGCGATGGTCGCGGACGTGGGCGTGGCGTTCGCGATCGTGCCCTCGACCGTGGTCGTGGATTGCGCCGCGGCGCTCAGCGCACCCCCGGCGATCGCCGCGACGGCGAGCGCGGCCGCGAACGCGCGGACTCGAGACGATGTCATCAAGGATCCCTCCCAGGTCACAACTGTCTTGCGATCTTGGCATCTCCGTCTCGTCTATCCTTCCGGCGTTTCGTACATGTTACAATCGGTGGCGCAGATTCGTGGAGCGAGGTGATCGCCGCATGCCCGGCCGGTTCACGCCCGATGCCCTGACCACGCTCGGCGCGAAGATTTTTGCGGCCCTCGGCGCCCCGGACGACATCGCGCGCATCGTCGCCGGGTCGCTCGTGGACGCCAACCTCACCGGGCACGACTCCCACGGGGTGCTGCGGATCCCGCAGTACGCGCAGCGAATCCGCGACGGCCTGGTCCGGCCCGCGGTGCGGCCCAAGCTGATTGAAGCGCGGCAGGCGGTCGGCATGGTCAGCGGCGAGTGGGGGTTCGGTCAGCTCGCCGGCCGCCTGGCGATGGCCGAGGCCGTGCGCCGTGCGCGGGAGTTCGGGGTCGGCGCCGTCGGGGTGGTGCGGTGCAACCACTTCGGCCGGATGGGCGAGTACATGGAGCGTGCGGCCGACCAGGGCTGCGTCGGGCTTGTGTGGGTCGGGGGCCTGGGCCAGCGCGCGGCGGTGCCGCACGGCGGCAGCCGTCCGACGCTCGGCACGAACCCGATCGCGGTCGGCTTTCCCGTGGAGGGCGAGCATCCCGTCGTGATGGATTTCGCGACGACCGCCGTCGCGGCGGGGAAGATCATGGTGGCCCGCGCGAGACACCTGCCGCTTCCGCCCAACTGCATCGTCGACAAGGACGGAAATCCGACGACGGACGTGGAGGACTACTACGCGGGCGGCGCGCTGCTGCCGGCCGCGGCGCACAAGGGCTTCGGCCTATCGGTCGCGGCGGAGCTGCTCGGCCAGGCGCTGACGGGCGCCGACGCGATTCGCGACGCGCCCGGGACAGCGGCAGAGCCCGTGCACCGCAATTCGGGCGCGCTGTTCATGGCGATCGATCCGGGGACGATGCGTCCGGCGGATGAGGCGAAGGCGCAGGCGCGCCGGATTGTGGACCGGATCCGCGGGATCCCGCCCGCGTCCGGCGTGGACCGCGTGCGAACCCCGGGCCAGCCGGAAGTCGAATCACGCCGCGAGCGCTCGGCCGGCTTCGAACTGCCGGACGATACGTGGCGCGCGATCGCCGAGTGCGCGCGCAGCGTGGGCCTTCGCGACGAGGATCTGCCCGCGCCGATCTAGCCGCACGCCGTTCAGGCCGGCGGCCACACCTCGAAGAATACGGGCGTCCGGTCCGCGCCCGCCTGGATGCGGTAGAGGACCATGCGCGTCAGACTCATGACCTGATGAGCCTCTCCGGCCGGGAACAATACGGTCCCGCCCGCGCCGAGCCGGTGCTCGGCGCGTCCGTCGCGGAAGACGCCTTCACCCCGCAGGACGTGGTAGATCTCATCCGCCCCGGGATGCGCATGAATCGGCGACACCTGCTCGGGCTCCCAACACGCGATGCTGATGCCGCACCGCGGTGAGGCGGCCAGCGTCTTCTGCATGTGGTGCGTGGGCGAGAACTCTTCCGCCTGCGTCAGATCGAGGATCCGCATCGGCCGCCGCCTCCCCGCACGAAGTGTAGCGTGACGACGCGTCACCGCGCCGCCGGTGCGCCCAGGTGGCGGCGCAAGAACTCCGCCGTCCGCCGGTGCGCGTCGATCTCGTTCTCGCGCCGCCGGAAGCCGTGGCCTTCGTCAGGATAGATCTGCAGCTCCGCGACCCCGCCGTTGGCCCGAACCGCGCGGGCGATTTGCTCCGCCTCGTCCGCCGGACACCGCACGTCGTTGGCACCGGCGAGCACGAGGAGCGGCGCCCGGATGCGGTCGGCAAAGAAGATCGGGGACCGGTCGCGCCAGAGCTCCGCGTCGTCGACCGGATCGCCCATTCGCGCGCGATCGGAGTCGCGCAGGGTTTGGTCCTCGTGTTCGTATTCCGTGAACCAGTTCGCAAACGGCACGATCGCGACCCCGGCCGCCCAGCGGTCCGGATGCTTCGTGAGCGCCATCAATGTCAGGTAGCCGCCGTACGATCCGCCCATGACGGCGACGCGGCGCGGATCGACGTAGCCGGAGGCGGCGATGGTCCCGGCCGCGGCGACGACGTCGCGCAGGTCGCCGCCCCCCATGTCCCGCATGTTGGCCTCTTCGAACGCGCGGCCGAATCCGGTCGACCCGCGGTAGTTGGGGGCGATGACCGCGAAGCCGTGGGAGACGAGGTACTGCACGAGCGGTACCCAGCCGTTCATGTGCTGCGCGGCGGGGCCGCCGTGCACGTAGACGATGGCGGGCGCGGCGCGATCGGGCCGCGCGCCCCGCGGAAGGTACACGAACGCCGAGATCGGCGTGCCGTCGAACGACGGATAGGTGACGAGGCTCGGCCGGACAAAATCGTCCGCGGCGAGGCCGCCGACGAGCGAGCGGCTCACCTGGACGGGCGGCGCGTCCGCGCCGCCCCGCTCACGCGGGACTGGCCGGCGAGATGCGCCGGCGTCGTCGCATACCCACAACTCGAACGGCGACGTCGCGGCGCCGTGAAGCAGGGCGAGCGAGCTTCCGTCGGGGGAGAACGCGGCGTCGGCCACCATCCCCGGCGGCAGCGCGAGCGTCCTCGCGCCGCCGTCCGGCGCGCGCAGCACCACCGCGTGCGTTCCGCCCTCGTTGCGCGCGCAGACGTATCGATCGCCGCCCGGCGCGACGTCCAGCAGCTCGACGTCCCACTCGCCGGCGTCGAGCCACGTGACCGCGGCCGTGGCGGCGTCGACGCGGGCGATGCCGTAGGTGCCGTGCGGCGTCGCGTTGGACGAGACGAGCAGCGCCCGGCCGTCGCCCGTCCACCCGAGCGCCTGATGATCGGCCGTCTCGTCGATCGGAAGCAGCGTCCGCTCCTCTTTGGTGGCCAGATCGAGCACGCCGACGCCTCCGTGGGCGTAGTCCCAGGTCCGCGTCACCGCGAGCCGGCGCCCGTCCGGACTCCAGCGCACGGTGGTGCACTGGCCGCCGTCATGGCCGCCGACACGCTCAACGTCGGCGCCGTCCGGCGCGAGCCGGTAGACGTCGTAGACGCCGGACGCGGCGCGCTCCGCGGCGAACGCAAGCGATCGACCGTCCGGCGACCACCGCATGCTGCGATAGGCGACGCCCTCGGTCGTGGTGATCGGCCGCGGACGGCCGTGGGGGAGGGGCTGGAGGAAGAGGTTCGGCTTTTCGTTGCCGCCCCGATCCTGCGTGAACAACAGCCACCGGCCGTCGGGCGACGGGCGCGCGAGCGCCGTGCGCTCGTCGGACACGGTCAGCTGGACCGGCCAGCCGCCGCGGCGAGGCACCTGCCAGATGTTGAAGCGTCCCGTGACGTTCGTTTCGAAGAAGAGTCCCCCGCCGTTCGCGGACCACTGGACCCCCGCGATCCGCCGGGTGAAGAACAACGTCTCGAGGTCGAGCGGCGCGCCGCGCGGGGGCGGCGGGGTGAGCGGTTCACTGTGCAGACGGGCGGCAGGCGTCGGAATCATGCCGTCGACTTCTTGCCCGGCCCGCGTGCCTTCCTGGTACCGTAGAGGACATGGCGACGCTCCCCCGGACCGCTCCCGACGCCGGCGTCGCGCCCGGCCGCTGGGGCGCCTTGGCGCTGATCGCGGCGGCGCAGATCGGCGCGATGAGCACCTGGTTCAGCGCGGCCGCGGTGGGGCCGTCCCTGGCACGGGATTGGGGGCTCGCGACCGCGCAACTCGCGCTGCTGACCGTGGGTGTGCAACTTGGGTTTGTCGCCGGCGCGCTCGGCCTCGCCGTGAGCGGGCTCAGCGACGTACTGTCGGCACGGACGGTGTTCGTCGCGTCCGCGGCCGGCGCCGCGGCGGCCAACGCGCTGCTGCCGCTCGCGGCGGGACGTCTGCTGCCCGCGGTGTGTCTGCGGATCGCGCTGGGGGTGCTGCTCGCGGGCGTGTATCCGACCGGGATGAAGCTCATGGCCGGCTGGTTTCGGGAGGGCCGCGGGCTCGCGATCGGAACGCTGGTCGGGGCGCTGACCCTCGGATCGGCGCTGCCGCATCTCATCGCCGCGCAGGCGGTCGGGGCCTTGCCCTGGCAGGCGGTCATCGCCGCGACCAGCGCCGGGGCGGTGCTCTCGGCGATGATCGTGGCCGGCTTTGTGCGGCCGGGCCCGTTCGATGCGCCCGCGGCCGCCCTCGACCTTCGCTGGGCCTTGCGTGCCCTCCGCGATCCGGCGCTGCGGCTCGCCAACTTCGGCTACTTCGGCCACATGTGGGAATTGTACGCGATGTGGACCTGGATCCCGGCGTTCCTCGTCGGGAGCTTCCAGGCGTCGGGCGGTCTCGGCGACGCGGACGCGGTGCGCCGCGCGGCCGGCCTCGCGGCATTTGCCGTCATCGGACTCGGTGCGGGCGGCTGCATCGCGGGCGGACTGATGGCGGACCGGATCGGGCGGACGGTGACGACCGCGGGCGCGATGGCGCTCAGCGGAGCCTGTGCGCTGGCCGCGGGTTTCCTGTTCGGCCGGGCCCCCGCGCTCGTCGTCGCGGTCGCGGCGGCCTGGGGGGTGACGGTGATCGCGGATTCCGCGCAGTTCTCCGCGGCAATCAGCGAGCTCGCCGATCCGCGCCGGGTCGGCAGCGCGCTTGCCCTGCAGACGTCGCTCGGGTTTCTTCTGACCGCGGTGAGCATCCAGCTTCTTCCGTTCGTCCTTCGCGCCGGCGGGTGGCGGCTCGCGTTTGCCGTGCTGAGCGTGGGACCGGCGCTGGGCTGCGTCGCGATGCTGAGGCTGCGCGCGCGGCCGGAGGCCGCGCGGCTCGCCGCGGGGCGCCGCTAAGGCCAGGGACCGCGCGCGGTTGTCGTCGAAGAGGTCGCAGCGCTACAATGCTTGGGTCTCCGGCGCCGTTGCGGGGTCGGGGTGCCGGGAGGTACACGGAGTGAACGCAGACATCAAGGACCCCGGCCTGGCGAAGGCCGGCTGGGATCGTATCGCGTGGGCCGACGGCGAGATGCCGGTGTTGAGAGCGATCCGCGAGCGCTTCACGCGCGAGCGGCCGCTCGCGGGGACGCGGATCGCCGCCTGCCTGCACGTCACCACCGAGACCGCGAATCTGATGCGCACGCTGCACGACGGCGGCGCGCAGGTGGCGCTGTGCGCCAGCAATCCGCTCTCTACGCAGGACGATGTGGCCGCGGCGCTCGTATCGGAGTGGCATCTACCGGTGTTCGCCCGCCGCGGCGAGGACCGCGACACGTACTACCGCCACATCAACCAGACGCTGGATACCAAGCCGAACTTCACGATGGACGACGGCGCGGATCTCGTCTCTACCATCCATAACTCGCGGCCGGAGCTGCTGCGCGAGGTCCGCGGCGGCAGCGAGGAGACGACGACCGGGGTGATCCGCCTGCGCAGCATGGCCAAGGCGGGCGTGCTCAAGTATCCGATCGTCGCGGTGAACGACGCGCTGACGAAGCACCTGTTCGACAACCGCTACGGGACCGGCCAATCGACCCTTGACGGACTCCTGCGCGCCACCAACCTGCTGCTCGCCGGCCGCTTGGTCGCGATCGCCGGCTACGGCAACTGCGGCCGCGGGCTCGCCCTGCGGGCGCGCGGGATGGGCGCCCAGGTCATCGTGACGGAGGTCGATCCGGTGCGCGCGCTCGAGGCGCACATGGACGGCCATCGGGTGCTGCCGATGCTGGACGCGGTGCGCGTCGCCGACGTGGTCCTCACCGTGACCGGCAACACGTCGATCGTCCGCCGCGAGCACTTCGAGGTGATGAAGGACCGGGCGATCGTTGCGAACTCGGGGCACTTCGACGTCGAGCTCGATCTCGCCGCGCTCGCGGATCTCGCGGAGTCCCGCCGGTCCGTTCGGCCGAACGTCGAGGAGTTTCGGCTGCGGGACGGCCGCCGGATCTACGTCCTGGCCGAAGGGCGCCTCTTGAACCTGGCCGCGGCGGAGGGGCACCCGGCCGCGGTGATGGACATGAGCTTCGCCAACCAGGCCCTCGTGATGGAGTATCTAGCCAAGCGCGGCGGCACGCTCAGCCCCGACGTCTACGGCGTGCCGGCCGAGATCGACCAGCAGGTCGCGACGCTCAAGCTCGGCGCCGCCGGCGTGGCGATCGACGCGCTGACGCCCGAGCAGTCGCGGTACCTGGCGAGCTGGCAGGAGGGCACTTGATGCCCGGCGCCCCGTTCGCGGACCGGATGGCTCAGCTCGGCACAGAGACGGCGTTCGAGGTGCTGGCGCGCGCCCGCGCGCTCGAAGCGCAGGGGCGCTCGATCATTCACCTCGAGATCGGCGAGCCTGACTTCGACACCCCGGAGCACATCAAGGACGCGGCGATCAAGGCGCTGCGCGACGGCTACACCCATTACACACCGGCGGCCGGGATTCTGGAAGCGCGCGAGGCGATCGCGGAGGACGTCGCCGCGTCGCGCGGCATTCCCGTGCACCCGGACCAGGTCGTCATCACCCCGGGCGCCAAGCCGGTGATGTTCTTTACGATGCTCGCGCTGCTCAACCCCGGCGACGAGGTCATCTTCCCGGATCCCGGGTTTCCGATCTACGAGTCGGTGGCGCGGTTTCTCGGGGCGCGGACGGTGCCGTGGGTGCTGCGCGAGGAGCGCGAGTTTCGCGCGGACCCGGAGGAGCTGCGCGCGCTGATCACCCCGCGCACGCGGCTCATCATTCTCAACTCGCCGCACAACCCCACCGCGGGCGTGCTCTCCCGCGCGGACCTCGAGGCGATCGCGGGCATGGTGCGCGGCCGGCCGATCACCGTGCTGTCGGACGAGATCTACGGACGGATCCTCTACGGCGCACAGTTCGCGAGCATCGCGTCGGTGCCGGGGATGGCCGACCAGACGGTAATTCTGGACGGCCTCAGCAAGACATACGCGATGACGGGATGGCGCATCGGGTACGGCGTCGCGCCCCGCGAGGTGACCGCGCGTCTCGTGCAGCTGATGGTCAACTCCAACTCCTGCACCGCCGCGTCCACACAGATGGCCGCGATCGCGGCGCTGCGCGGGGATCAGGGCTGCGTGGAGCGGATGGTCACGGAGTTTCGCCGGCGCCGGGACGTGATCGTGAAGGGGCTCCGCGCGCTGCCCGGCGTCGGCTGTCTCGTGCCGGCCGGCGCCTTCTACGCTTTCCCGAACGTCCGCGCGATCGATCCGGATGGGGGGGCGCTCGCGGCGCACCTGCTGAACGACGCCGGCGTGGCGGTGCTCGCCGGGACGGCGTTCGGCGCCCACGGCGGGGGATATCTGCGGTTGAGCTACGCGAATTCCGTCGAGGCGATTACCGAGGCGCTGTCGCGGATGCGCGCGGCGCTGGAGCGCTACACGCCCAAGGCCACGGCCTGATCTCCCGTCCTACCGGCGGTCCGCGCGTGGCGTCCCCGCGCCGGCCTGCACCGGCACGTAGGCATAGGCATCGACCGCGCGGCCGTCGCTCGTCTGCACCCGCACGGTGACGCGCCGGTACTCCGGGCCCTCGTAGGCGTCGAGCGCGGCGAGGGCCGTCTGGTCGACGCCGTCGAGGAGCCGCCCGTCTACGCTCGCGCCGGCCAGCGGATGCACGATGGGATAGCCGATCGACGCGTCCAGCGTGCGGCAGTAGCCCTCCAGCACCGCCGGCTGCCACGGCAGCCGGCGTCCGAGCAGCCGCTCGACGAGGTGTTCGTCCCGCAGGGTGCCGTAGGCGAAGAGGCGCGAGGTCATCAGGCGCGGGCGCGCCGGTGCAGCCACTCCCGCAGCGCGCCGAGCGCCGCCTCCCACCCGAGACGGAACGCCTCCTGCGCGGCCGCCTCGCGCGACTCGTCGAGCGGCCGGGGCGGGGGCCCGGAATCGGCGCGCCGGCCGGCGGCGGCCAGGCGGGCCTTCGCGGTCTCCGCGGCTTCCTCGAAGCGCAGGTGCTCGAGCGCGGAGCGCAGTTCCTCGGGCGCGATGCCGCGGCCGACTTCCACGGGCAGATGTTCGAGGCGGTGCAGCAGCTCGAGGTGCCGCTGGACCGCCTTCGCGTCGGCGCCCTCGAACGTCTCGCGCAGGCGGTCGACCGGATCCTTCACCGGCCGGTCGCGGTAGCCGTCGATAAAGAACGCGGGCGGCTGATTCACCGCCTCGCACAGCCGCAGAAAGGTCTCGAATTTCGGCAGCGCCTTGCCGCGCTCCCAGTCGCCGACGGCCACGCCGCTGCGCAGCCCGAGCACGCGCGCGAGCTCGGTCTGGCTCAGGCCCGCGTCGCGCCGGGCGTCGTGCACGCGGCGGCCGAACGCGCGGCGGAGATCGGCGACGGTTCGCTTTTCCATGGGCCCATTATAACCAAGCAACGGGGGGTCAGAACAGCCGCTGCTGCTGGCGCGGCCGGTGCACGCGGCGCACCGCTTCGCGCGCCGCGTCGAACGTCATGCCTTCCACCGTCATCAGCCGGTGCACCATCTTGCCGCTGTGTCCGGGAAGAAACCGCGCGTCCGGCGCGGCGACATGCGCCCCGCACCCGCACAGACACGCGCCGCCCCGGCCGTTGAGCACGGCGCGGCCGTTGCCCGCGCCGCCGTGCCGGTGGCGCCGGATCCAGCGCCGCAGGTCCTCTTCCTCGACGCGCCACGCGCGTCCCACGCGCACCGACGGAAGATCGCCCCGCCGCAGGAGGCGCAGCACCACCGACGGCGACACGCGCAGTTCCGCGGCGACTTCTTCGGGCGTGAGGAAACCCGTCTGGCGCCGCGTCGATCCCGCGGCGGGTGAGACCGGCTTTGATTTCATCGTGGCCGGCGAGTCCGCCGCTAGGCGGCCCGCCGGCGGCCGGGTCGTCATCGTGCCATGTTGTTGGCCTCGGGCGCCACGTCTCCTTCCGACCCGGCGGCCGGAGGTCCCGCATCGGACGGAGCGAATCACGCAGCGATGCGCCGGACGATGCAGACGATCGACTGTCACGCCGCGGGCGAGCCGCTGCGGGTCGTGACCGCGGGCCTGCCGCCGCTGCGGGGCGACACGATTCTCGCCCGGCGCGCGTACATGGCGGAGCACTTCGACCACGTGCGGCGCTTCCTGATGTGGGAGCCGCGCGGACACGCGGACATGTACGGCTGCATCGTCACGCCGCCGGTCTCGCCGGGCGCGTTCTGCGGCGTGCTCTTCATGCACAACGAGGGTTACAGCACGATGTGCGGGCACGGGATCATCGGCCTCGTGACCGTGTTGATCGAGACGGGACAGCTGCCGGCCGCGGAGCGGGAGGTCTCGGTCGCGCTCGACACGCCCGCCGGACTCGTGCGCGCGCGGGCGTCGGTGGAAGGCGGCCGCGTCCGGGAGGTCACGATGCGGAACGTCGCGAGCTTCGTGCTGGACCGGCGCGTCGTGCCGGTCGACGGGCTCGGCGACGTCGCCGCGACCGTGGCCTACGGCGGCGCGTTCTACGCGCTCGTGGACGCGCCGCGCGCCGGGCTCGGTGCACGGCCCGGACCGCTCGGCCGGCTGGTCGAGGCCGCCGCGGCGATCAAAGGGGCCGTGCTCGGCGCCGGGACGATCGCGCATCCGATCGAAGCCGGCATTGACGGGCTCTACGGCGTCGTGATGGGCTGGCCGCCGCAGCGCCCGGGCGCGGATCAGACGAGCCTGACGGTGTTTGCCGACCGCGAAGTCGACCGGTCGCCCTGCGGCACCTGCACCTCGGCGGTGATGGCGGCGCGGTGGGCGGACGGGCGCCTGCCGCTCGGCGCGCCGTTCGTCAACGAGAGCCTAATCGGGACGCGGTTTTCGGGGCGGCTCGTCGAGGAAACGCGGATCGGCGCCCACCGCGCGGTGACCCCGGAGGTGAGCGGCGCCGCGTCGATTACCGGCTATCACACCTTCGTGCTCGACCCCGGCGACCCGCTGCCGGACGGATTTCTCCTGCGCTAGTCCCCAACCTCGCGCTACGGCGCGCCGGTCGCGGCCTGATACGCGCTGACGAGGCGCAGGTTTCCGTCCGCCTGCGTGATCGCCGCGGCGCGGATCGCCGGCGCCAGGTTGGCCACGCCCAGGGTGACGGCGGCGACGTATTCGCTGTGCGCGACGAAACTGGTGTCGGCCAGGCCCTTCGTGGCGATCGTCGCGGTGCCGAAGCCCTCGGTGGGCCCAACCATGCGGAACTCAAGACGCGCGCCGAGATACATGCCGGAAAACAGCAGCGTTGTCTGCCGGCGGTCGGTCGTCATGAGGATCAGGCCGCTCTTGACCGCGCCGGCCGCCGTCCTCAGCGAAAACTCACCGCCGCCCGCGCCCGCGCTCGCGCCCGGATGCAGGGTCACGGTGGCCGATTCGATCGCGAGCCCGCCGAGTGTGCCGCGGATCAGACTCGTATAGAGCAGATGCTTGTCCCCCCGGTCGTCTATCTGGTAGCCGGTCAAGACCGGAGGGATCTCAAGAGAGTAGTAGAGGGGGTACAGGAATGCGGCGCGCGCCGCTCGCGGCGACGCGGCCGCCCCGAGTGCAAGGGCGAGGCAGAGCACGACGGCCGCGGCGCGCCGCGGAGGCCGGCGGCGGAGAGGGGTGTGTATCATCGACGCACCGTTTGTTCGCGCCGCCGGGAACAAGACCCTTTCCGCCGCGGCCGCGCCGGCGCGGCCGCGTAGGCGTATAATCGGCACCACGATGGGCACACGCAGCCGCCTGATGATCGCCGCCGCCGTGTTTGCGGCGGCGGCCTGCGCGCCTCGGGCGGCGGTGCAGAGCACGCCGCCGCTGCCCGCGGCGCCGCATCCTGCCGTCGGGGGCCCGTCGGTGGCCGCGGTGCAGCGCAGCGGCCGCCTTCGGGTCGCCGCCGACCTTTCGGTTCCTCCGCTGGCGTTTCGCGACGCGTCGGGTCCCCGCGGGTTTGACGTGGATCTGGTCGGGCTGGTGGCCCGGGCGCTCGGCGTCCGCGTTGAGATCACCGATACGCCTGCCGCCGCGATGCGCGAGGCGTTTCCGCCGAACGCGGACCTCGCCGCCGGCGCGCTGTTCCACGGCATGACGCCGGGCGTCGCGACCGACCCGTACGGCGACGCCTCGCCGGCCATCGTCTGGGGCGGCAAGACGCCGGGAAGCGGCCTCACCGCGCTGCGCGGGAAGCGGGTCGCGGCCGCCCTCGGCAGTCCGGGAGAACGGCTGGCCCGCGACGCCGGCGCGACGCTCGTGACGACATATCTCACGGAGCAGAGCCTGGCGCTGGTCGCGGATGGGCGGGTCGACGCGGCAATCGCGGATGGACCGCAGGCGCTCGGGTTTGTTTCGGGAAGAGCCGGCCTGCGGACGTCCGCGGCCGGAGGCCCCGCGGTGCCCCTCGTGTTGATCGCGCGCCCGGACGCGGCGGACCTCGCCGCCTACGCGTCGGCGGTGATCCGCGAGTTGCGGTCGGGCGGCGGATTGCAGCAGTTGCGGCTCCGGTGGCATCTGTAGGCGACCGTCGCAACTCGGTGGGGAAGATTCTGCCGAGCGTCCGGAGGAGCGGCGAGGCCGGAGGGCGTACAGTAGCGCCAGACGCGGTCGCCCGGGCGGCGGCCGTCCGGAGAGGCGGGACGGTGTGGCGGAGCAGGTACGGGGAGAGACGCTCGCTCAGCGCGCGGAGGACATCATCCGCAGATTGCGCGGTGTGTCCGCCGTCCGCGTCGATCTGGCGCAGGGTGGGGTGATCGATCGCGTCCACGTGCTGGGCACGGCCGAGCGAAGCCCGCGTGTCATGGCCGCCGAGATCGTCGCCGCGCTGGCCGCGGAGCTCTCCGTTGAGATCGAGCAGAACCAGGTCCGGATTGCGACCAAGCGGTCCGAACAGCCGGATGCCGGCCAGCTCCCGCTCGCCCGCCTGAAGTTCGTCGGCATGACCGTGGCGACGCTGCACGCGACCGCCGAGGTGAAGATTCAGCTCGAGCACGACGGCGCGATCGTCGAGGGAACGGCCGCCGGGCCGAACGCCGCGGCGCACCGCCTGCAGCTCGTCGGCGCGGCGACGCTGCGGGCGGTCGAGGCGCACCTCCGCTCGCAGGGGCTGTTCCTCCTGGAGAGCGCCGCGATCGCCCCGCTCGGCGCGCGACAGGTCGCGCTGGCGGTCGTCGCGTGGCTCGGTCCCGAAGAGGACGTGCTCAGCGGGTCCTCGCTCGTGCGCGACGACCCGCGCGAAGCCGTCGTGCGCGCCGTGCTCGACGCGGTCAACCGTCCGGTTGCGTGGCTGAGTCCCCGCTGATCCCGGCTTCGCGGGACGGTACGGCCCGTCTGCGCTTCGATCCGATGACCGTCCATCGCCCGCACCTCATCCTGCTCGCGGCGGCGCTCGCCCTCGCGCTTGCGCCCACGCCGGCCATGCCCGCGGGATCCGGATCCGCGGGCTGGCGCGTTCCCATCCTGATGTATCACATGGTCGACACGGACGTGTCCGCGCGCGACCTGATCACACTGCACCTCACGGTGATGGCGCCCGCGTTCGAGGCGCAGCTCAAGCTGCTGCGGAGCGCGGGGTACCGGCCGCTCAGCCTCGACGACGTGTGGGCCGGCCTCAACGGCCGCACGCCGCCCGCGCGGGGGGCCGTCCTGACGTTTGACGACGGCTACGAGGACAACTACACGATTGCATTCCCTCTGCTGAGGAAATACGGCTGGACCGGCACATTCTTCGTGGTCACCTCGACGATCGGCACGCGCGGGCACATGACCAAGGCGCAGCTCGACGAGATGTCGCGGGCCGGCATGGCGATCGAATCCCACGGACAGCATCACATCGACTTCTCGCAGCTGCCGCTCGGCGCGGCGAGGACGGAGCTCAGTCAGAGCCGGCAGATCATCGCCGGATGGAGCGGGAAGCCGGTGGAGTTCTTCGCGTATCCGGCCGGGCGGTTCACGCCGGCGCTCGGACGCCTGCTCGGCGACCTGGGATACCACGCGGCCGTCACCGAGGTCCCCGGCTTCGCCACGTCCGCGAGCCGGCCGTTTGCGCTCGAGCGCGTCCGCGTGGATCACGACGACTCGCCGGCCGCGTTCGCCCGCAAGCTGAACATTCCGCTGCCCTAATACTCCGCCCGCGGGGCCGCCGCCGGGCACGAGGGCCCGCCAGAGCCGCCTCGCCGGGGAGTCGGCGCGGTCGATCCCGTCGTTTTCCCCAATGGGGCCGTGTGGTTGCACGACCGCTTATAATGGTAAGAAGATTCTGGGTTGCTCAGGTCCAGTGAGGAGTTCCGAATGCTGAAGCTGTTTCAGGGTCTGCTGGGGGATCACAGCGAGAAGATCGTCAAGCGCTTCCGTGACGATCTCGTCCCCCGGGTCAACGCGCTCGAGGCGGACTTCGCGGGCCTCGACGACGTCCGTCTCCGCGAGAAAATCGACGAACTGCGGGACCGGGCAAAGGGCGGAGAGTCCCTCGACGACCTCATGCCCGAGACGTTCGCGCTCGTGCGCGAGGCGGCCAAGCGGACGCTCGGCCAGCGCCACCACGACGTCCAGTTGATCGGCGGCGCCGTGCTGTTCAGCGGCAAGATCGCCGAGATGAAGACAGGCGAAGGCAAGACCCTCGTCGCGACGCTGCCGCTCGTGCTCAACGCGCTCGAAGGCCGCGGCGGGCACCTCGTCACGCCGAACGACTACCTGTCACGGATCGGCGCCGGGTGGATGGGGCCGATCTATCACCTGCTGGGCCTCCGGGTCGGCGTCATCACCCACGAGTTCGCCGGCCTCTACGACCCCTTGTTCACCGATCCGGCGCACGCGGACGAGCGCCTCAGGCACTTCCGGCCGGTGCCGCGCCGGGAGGCCTATCAGGCGGACATCACCTACGGCACCAACAACGAGTTCGGGTTCGACTATCTGCGCGACAACATGGTGCTCCGCCCCGAGGATCTCGCGCAGCGCGAGCTGCACTACGCGATCGTCGACGAGGTCGACTTCATCCTGATCGACGAGGCCCGCACGCCGCTCATCATCTCGGGCCAGGTGGAGCAGTCCGTCGACCTCTACTACAACTTCGCCAAGCTGATTCCACGGCTTGTCGTGGAGCGCGACTACCACGTCGACGAAAAACTCAAGACCGCCACGCTGACCGAAGAGGGCACGACCGCCTTCGAGGGGATGCTGCGGATCGACAACCTGACGGATCCACGCCACATCGAGCTGATGCACCACGCGCAGCAGGCGCTGCGCGCGCACACGCTCTACCACAAGGACGTCGAGTACGTCGTCAAAGACGGCCAAGTCATCATCGTCGACGAGTTCACGGGGCGTCTGATGTTCGGCCGCCGGTACAGCGACGGACTCCATCAGGCGATCGAGGCGAAAGAGGGCGTCAAGATCGAGAAAGAGAGCCAGACCCTCGCGACGATCACGTTCCAGAACTACTTCCGCATGTACCATAGGCTCGCCGGCATGACCGGCACGGCCAAGACGGAAGAGGCGGAGCTCACGCAGATCTACAACCTGCCCGTCGTGGCCATCCCGACCAACCGGCCGATGATCCGCGAAGATCAGGCCGACCTCGTCTACAAGCACGAGAAGGCGAAGGTCGCGGCGGTCGCCGACGAGATCGCGGAGAGCCACAGGAAGGGACGCCCCGTCCTCGTCGGCACGCGGTCCATCGAGAAGAGCGAGGCGCTCTCGGCGTTGCTGCGCCGGCGCGGCATTCCCCATCAGGTGCTGAACGCGAAGTACCACGAGAAGGAAGCGGAGATCATCGCCCAGGCCGGCCGGGCCGGGGCCGTCACGATCGCGACGAACATGGCGGGCCGCGGCGTGGACATCATCCTCGGCGGCAGCCCGCCGGATTCGCAGAGCGCGGACAAGGTCCGCGCGCTCGGCGGGCTGCACATCGTCGGCACGGAGCGGCACGAGGCCCGCCGGATCGACAACCAGCTGCGCGGCCGCGCGGGCCGGCAGGGCGATCCCGGGTCCTCCCGCTTCTACGTGGCGCTCGACGACGAGCTGATGCGCCTCTTCGCCGGCGAGCGGATTGCCGGCATCATGGAGCGCCTCGGCATCGAGGACGACGTGCCGATCGAGCACGGCCTCGTCACCCGGCAGATCGAGAACGCCCAGAAGAAGGTCGAATCGTATCACTTCGACGTCCGCAAGCATGTGCTCGAATACGACGACGTGATGAACGTGCAGCGGAGGGTGATCTACGCCGAACGGCGCAAGGTGCTGCACGGGGAGGCCCTGCGCGAGAACATCCTGGATTTCATCGAGCGCCTCGTAGCCCGCGTGGTCGAGACGGTCTGCTCCGGCGAGGTGCGGCCCGACGAGTGGGATCTCGACGGCCTGCTCGAGGACGTGCGCACGATTGTGCCGCTGCCGGCCGAGCTGACCGCGGAGTCGCTTCGCGGGTTGTCCGCGGACGAGATCCGGGAGCGGCTCGGCGACGCGGCGATGGGCGCCTACGAGGCGAAGGAGCAGTCGATCGGCCCGGAGACGATGCGGGAACTGGAGCGGCTCATCCTCCTCCAGACGATGGACCGCAAGTGGATCGACCACCTCTACGCGATGGACGCGCTGCGCGAGGGCATCGGGCTCCGCGCCTACGCCCAGGTGAGCCCGCTCATCGAGTATCAAAAGGAAGGGTTCGCGCTGTTCGAGCAGATGAAGGACGAGATCCAGGAAGAGACCGTCAAGTTCCTCTACCTGGTCGAAGTCCAGCCCGCTGCCGCCCCGGCGCTCGCCACGACCGGCCGGCCGGGCTACCGCGTGACCGCCGAGTCCGGCGGGTCGTCCGCGGCGCCGGGACCCGGCGACCGCCGCGCGCGGCCCACTGGGCAGGTGCCCGGCAACCCCGCCTTCGCCGGGCGGGACGGCGGACAGCCCGCGGGCGCCGCTCTCGCACCGATCCGCGTTGCCAAAGTCGGCCGCAACGATCCGTGTCCGTGCGGCAGCGGCAAAAAATTCAAGAAGTGTCACGGCGCTCCCAGCGCCGCGTCGCCGGCGGGCCAGTCCGGACGCGGATAGCCGGTCTTTCGGGGTAAAGATTCCTATGGTCGCGCGCCGACGGGCGGTCTCCTCTGCCCGCGCGCGCGAGCCGTGGAGTGATGCGGACCTTCCACCTTCGCACGGACAGCCAGCCCGAGTCCCTGAGCAGCGCGCGACGACAGGTGCGCCGGGCGTTGGCCGGCGCGGGGCTGAGCGTCGAGGCGGCGCGCGACATCGAAGTTGCCGTCGGCGAGGCGCTGTCCAACACCTACCGGCATGCCTACGCCCGCGGCGTCGGTCCGGTCTCCGTGGACGTCCTTGCCACGCCGGATACGCTCACGGTCGTCGTGGCCGATGAGGGCCCGGCCACCGTACCCCCGGCGATTCCGCTCGACCTTCCTCCCCGATCCGATGCCGGCGGCCACGGCCTCTACGTGGTCGGCCGTCTTGCCGGCAGCGTCGAGGTCGGAATCGGTCCCGCGGGGCACGGCGTGACGGTGTGGATCACAGCGCAACTCCGCGCGCCGGGCGAGCCGCCGCGCGCCCGCCCGGACCTTGAAACGGTGGCCGCGGACTTGCAAACGTCGAGCGCAGAACCGACAGGGCCGAGCGAAGCGATTGCGGACGAGGCGGCGGACAAGAAACCGGAACGGCCCGAGGATTGAGCTGACACGGACGTGGAGGCGCCCGCCGCAGGAGAACTTTTCTTGTGTACGAACGGTCATCGCGGGGCATGGCCGCCGGCACACCTGGGAGTTGTGCGGTGCGCATCTTGGCCGTTCATACCGATAGCCGGCCCGAGTCGTTGGGCATTGCGCGGCGGCAGGTGCGGGACGCGATGACGCGCGCCGGGCTCGGCGATGAGACGGCGCGCGACATGGAAGTGGCGGTCGGCGAAGCCCTGTCCAACATCTATCAGCATGCCTACCCCGGCGGGATCGGCGCGGTCTCGGTCGAGGTGATCGCCACGGCGACCGCGATTACGGTTGTCGTCCGCGACGACGGTGACGCCACCGCCGCGCCGGAGATTCCCCGCCGGCTGCCCCCTCGGACCAGCCCAGGCGGCCGCGGCCTGTACATGATCGGCCGCCTCGCGAACGACGTCGAGTTGCGGGTGAATCCCGCGGGACACGGCGTGACGGCGCGGATCACGGCGCGCTTGAAGACACCCCTCGGGACCGCATGGGGCGGCGAGGGGAACGGGCCCGCGCGCAAGACCGCGCCGCAGTAATCTCACCATGGAACCCGCGACGCGGTACGCCGGACTCCTGAGCCAGGTGCACAGGACGCGGCGGCGCTACGTCTCCTTGTGCTATCAATTCCAGGAGGTCCGGTTCACCTTCGCGCGGCTGCGGAACGATCTTCGACGGACGCGCCTTGCATGTGATCTCGCCGCGCCCTACGCCGCCGTCCCGGATCCGCCAATCTACGCGTTCACCCGCACGGCGGCCGGCGTCGTGTCCATCGTCCGGCGGCCCCGCATCACCGGGGGCGCCGGACCGGCGTTTCTCCACTGCCGGACGGAGCCGGTGCCCGAAGGGTGCGTGCTCTGCGCGGAAGGCGAGGTGGACGTGGCGACGGCGCCGCTGTTCGCGAACGCCGTCGCGGCCGCCTTTCGCGAGAGCCGGCGGGTGATCGTCGATTTGAGCCGGCTGGGGTACCTCGACGGCGCCGGTGTCCACGTGCTCGAGGACGCGGCGCAGGCGCACGGGGGCCGGTTTGTCGTTGTCGGGTCGAGACCGGAGATCCACCGGCTGTTCGACATCCTCGGCCTCACCAACGTGCTGCCCGTCGTGGCCACGGTCGACGCGGCGCGCGCGTACATCCGCGATCAGTAGTATCATTGAGGCGGGAGTACTCCCCGACGGGCGCGCGTCATCGCGTCGTCGATCCGGCACGCACCGAGCGAGGCATCGCAGACGTTGAGCGAGGACCGGCCCTTCCAGATTATTGCCCTGGCCGCCTCGGCGGGCGGCCTGAATGCGCTCAGCCGTATCCTGGGCGCGCTGCCGGCGACTCTTCCGACGCCTCTCGTGGTCGTCCACCACCTCGACCCGCGGCACCGCAGCCTCATCGCCGAAATCCTGAGCCGGCGGACGAAGCTCCAGGTGCAGGAAGCGAAGGAGGGCGACCACCTTCGCGCGCATACGGTCTTCGTCGCGCCGCCGGACTACCATCTGCTCGTCAACCCCGACGGCACGCTGTCGCTGTCCCACTCCGAGCTCGTCCACTTCCTCCGGCCCTCCGCGGACCTGCTCTTTGAGTCGGTGGCCGCGAGCTTCAAGACGCGCGCGATCGCGGTCATCCTGTCGGGAACCGGCACGGACGGCTCGATGGGCCTGCGCGCGATCAAGAAGATGGGGGGGACGGTCATCGCGCAGGATGAGGCGACGTCGGAGTTTTCCGGCATGCCGTCGGCCGCGATCAAGACGAAGTTGGTCGATTTCGTCCTGCCCCTCGATCAGATCGCCGACGCGCTTGTGACGCTGGTCGGGGGCGTCCCCGAATGAGCGAGGAGCTCAATCCGCAGCTCGAGCAGCTGCTCGACTACATCAAGGAGAACCGCGGGTTCGACTTCACCGCCTACAAACGCGCGGGCCTCGGCCGCCGCATCGAGAAGCGGATGCAGATCCTCCACCTCCCCGGGTACGCGGAGTACACCGAGTATCTGAAGGCGCATCCCGACGAGTTCACGCTCCTGTTCAATGTCATCCTGATCAACGTGACGGAGTTCTTCCGGGACGCGCCGGCGTGGGAGTATCTGGCCACGGAGATCATCCCGCGTATTCTCGCGGGGAAGGCGGCGCACGAGCACATCCGGGTGTGGAGCGCCGGCTGCGCGTCGGGCGAAGAGGCGTATTCCGCGGCCATGCTCTTCGCCGAGGCCCTGGGCAAACCGGCGCTGCTCGACCGGGTCAAGGTCTACGCCACGGACGTCGACGACGAGGCGCTGGCGACGGCTCGTCTGGGCCGGTATTCGCAGCAGGCCGTGGAGAGCGTGCCGCGGCCGCTGCTGGAGAAATACTTCGTCCGGGACAACGATCTCTGGGATTTCGACCGCGACGTCCGCCGCGTGGTCATCTTTGGGCGCCACGATCTCCTCGAGGACCCGCCGATTTCCCGGATCGATCTGCTGTTGTGTCGCAACACCTTGATGTACTTCACCAACGAATCCCAGCGGCGCGTGCTCGCGCGCCTGCACTTCGCGGTCAGGGACGGCGGGTATCTGTTACTGGGCCGCGCGGAGATGCTCCTCACGCACGGCAACCTCTTTACCCCCGTGGACCTGAAGCGCCGGTTCTTCGCGAGGGTGCCCCAGATCCAGTATCTCGACCGGATCGCGGTCGCGCAGGCCGGAAACGGCAAAGACAACAGCCACAATGACAACGACGGCGGAATGGCCGACGGCGCGTTCGAGCTCGGCCCCGACGTGCAGATCGTTCTCGACGCGAAAGGGACCCTCGTCCTGGCCAACGAGCGGGCTCGGACGATGCTGCGTCTCGGCCCGCGGGCCCGCGCCCCCCACTTCCGGGAGCTCGACCTGCCGGCCGACGTGCTCGGGCTCGTCGAACAGACCTTTGGCAACGCGTCGGCCACGCGCCTCACGGACATGCGGCTCGCCGAGGTGGTGTGGACGTCGGCGACCGGCGACCCGGCATTCTACAAGGTCACGCTGCGTCCGATCCGCGAGCCGTCGGGCGCCGTCGACGGGGTCAGCATCGTTCTGCAGGACATCACGGACCAGCGCAAGCTTCAGGAGCAGCTGGAGCGCTCGCGTCACGAGCTCGAAACCGTCTCGGAAGAGCTTCAGTCGTCCAACGAGGAGCTCGAAACGACAAACGAAGAGCTGCAGTCCACGGTGGAAGAGCTCGAGACGACGAACGAAGAGCTGCAGTCGACGAACGAGGAGCTCGAGACGATGAACGAGGAGCTCCAGTCGACGAATGAAGAGCTGCATACCATGAACAGCGAGCTGCGGGAGCGCAGCGACGATCTCAACTCCGTGAACGGGTTCCTCGGGTCGGTGCTGTCGGGGATCCGGGACGGTCTCATCGTCGTGAACCGCGGCGGTCAGATCACCGCCTGGAATCCCGCGGCCGAGGAGCTCTGGGGACTGCGCGCAGCGGAGGTGCAGGGCAAGGCGTTCTTCGGGCTCGACATCGGGCTGCCGGTCGATCAGCTCGGCGCGGCGGTTCGCCGCGGGCTGAACGGCGAATCGGGCCTGGTGACGGTGCACGCCGTCAACCGGCGCGGGAAGAACGTGTCCTGCAGCGTGGTCGTGACCCCGCTCAAGTCGTCCACCGGTGAGATCCAAGGCGCCGTGCTGTTGATGCAGGCAAAGGGCGCGTAATTAGGGCGCGGTTGCTCGCCGTGGCGGTCTCCGCCGCGGCGTTCGCGCTCGCGTTTCCTCCCTACGATCTCGGCGCGCTCGCCTGGGTCGCGCTCATCCCCCTCGTCGCGGGGGTGTGGCGCCGCCCGCCGCGGACCGTCTTTTGGACCGGCTACGCCTGGGGCTTCGCCGCGTTCGGCGGGGTCCTGTGGTGGCTCACGGGCTTTGGGTTTCCGGTATGGGTGCTGGCGGCCGCCCTGCTCGCGTTTGCGCCCGCCGTGGCCCTCGGCGCCGCCGCCTGGGCCGGCGCCGGCAGCCCGCGCCGCATGGTGCTGTGGATCCCAGTGACGTGGACCGCCGTCGAGTTTCTGCGCGGGCAGGGCACGCTGGGGCTTCCCTGGGCGCTTCTTGGAGAATCGCAGCACGCCGCGCTCCCCGTGAGCCAAATCGCAGCGCTGACCGGCGTCTACGGCGTGACCTTCCTGGTGACGCTCGCCAACGCCGCCGCAACACTCGTCCTCACACGGTCGGCCGGTCTCGCGCCCATCGCCCTGACCGCGGCGGCCGTGGCGGCCGCCCTCTTTTATGGAAGTACGGCGCTTGCGACCCCGGTCCGCGCCGACACCGCCGTCGCGCTCGTGCAGCCCGGGTACCCGGCCCGGATGACGTGGAACCCCACCCAGGCGGCGCGCGATCTTGCGGCCTTGAACGCGCTGACCCATGATGCCGCGGTGTCGACGGGCTCGGGCCGGAGCGCCGTGCTGGTTGTGTGGCCCGAGACCGCCTCGCCGGTCGGTCTGGCCGGAAATCCACGGATCCGTGCGATCGTGGGGGAGTGGGCCGCCCGCGATCGCATCACCTTGATCGCGACGAGCCTCGAGGGCGGACTCACCAATTCCGCCTTTGCCGTGGCGCCCGACGGCGCCATCATCGGACGGTACGACAAACACCGGCTCGTGCCGTTCGCCGAGGCAGGGGAACAGGCCGGGCGCGGGCCCGCCGTGCTGCCGACGCCGGCCGGCGGCCTCGGGGTCGCGATCTGCTTCGAGAGCGCGTTTCCCGAACACGCGCGGCGGGCCGTACGGGATGGGGCGGCGCTGCTGGCGGTCCTGACGAACGACGCGTGGTTCGACGGCAGCGCGGCCCCGCTTCAGCATGCCGCGATCGCGCCGTTCCGCGCGATCGAGGAGAGGCGGTTTCTCCTGCGCGCGGCCAACGCGGGACCGAGCGAGATTATCGATCCCTACGGCCGCGTGATCGCGAGCCTGCCGCTCGGCGCGAGGGGGGTGCTCACGGGCCGGGTGGCGCCGCGCGGCGGCCTGACGTGGTACGCGCGGTACGGTGACGTGCTCGCCTGGGCCGCCGTCGCCGCGTCCGCGCTCGCCGTTGGTCCGCGGCTCGCCCAGTTCGCCCTCGAAGGGGGGCGCGGCGCCGCGGCCGCGCGCCTCGGCGTCGCGAGCGCCGTCCCTCTCGGCGCACTGTTTGTCACCGAAGCGCTGGCTCGGGACCTCGCCGGCGGGTCCGTCGGCGGGACCGCTTGGTCGCCGGTCCTCGCGGGAGTGCCGATTCCCCTCCCGCCGCTGGCCGTCCTCGTCGCGGCCGCGCTGTTGAGTCTTCGGCGGCCGGCACCGGAGGTTGGGTTCGGGGGCGGGTTCATCCCCGCCGCGGCCGTCTCGCTCGCGGCCGTCGCTGCGCTCGGGGGGGTGGCCGCCCGCGCGTTCACGGCGCACGGGGGCACGATGCCCCTCGTCCCGCCCCCGGGCGGGTGGTGGTGGGGGACGGTGGTACAGGTGCTCGTCGTCGGATTGGGCTTCGAGTGGTGGCTTCGCGGCGTGGTGTTCGCCGCCGCGACGGCATGGCGCGGCCCTGTCTCGGCGGTCGGCTGGCCGGCCGCGCTGGGCGCGCTCGCGCAGATGCCCCGCGGCCCGGAAGCGGTGCTGTGGGGTCTCGCCGCGGGCACGGCCTTCGGTCTCGTGCGGACGCGCTGGCCGCAGGTGCCGGCGCTGGCGATTGCCCACGGCCTCGGCGCGGCGTTTTTTGGTTTTCTCTTCGGCCCGTGGTGAGCGGCGGAATCGTGAGATGCTATAATGGGCGCGTGACACCGGACGAACTGAAGCGCGCACTCGCGACCTACCGTGAACGCCTCGAGGGCATCGGGAGGCATCTTTGACCTTCCCCGCCAGCAGGCCCGCCTGACCGAGCTCGAGCGGCAAATGCAACAGCCCGGGTTCTGGGACACCCCGGAGACGGCACGGCGCGTTTCGCAGGACGTGGCGCGTCTGCGTGAACGCCTCGACGACCTCACACGTCTCGACCGGGAGATCCGGGATCTCGCCGAACTCGCGGCCCTCGCGGCCGGCGACGACGCCGCCCTGGCCGACGTCGAGCGCGAGACGAAGGCGCTCGGCGAAACGCTCGACCGCGTCGAGCTTGCGACGCTGCTCTCCGGCGAGCACGACGGCAGCAATGCGATCCTGTCCGTGCACGCCGGGGCCGGCGGCACGGAGGCGCAGGACTGGGCGGAGATGCTGCTGCGCATGTACATGCGGTGGGCCGAGACCCACGGCTATGCGACGGACGTCGTGGACATGTCGCCGGGCGAGGAAGCGGGGCTGAAGAGCGCGACCGTGATCATCGCCGCCCCCAACGCGTACGGGTACCTGCGAGGCGAGCGGGGGGTGCACCGGCTCGTTCGCATCTCGCCGTTCGACGCGGCGCACCGGCGCCACACCTCCTTTGTGCTGGTCGACGTCATTCCGGAAGTCGAGCCCGAGGAAGTCAGCGTCCGCGAGGACGACCTGCGGATCGACACCTACCGGGCCGGCGGGGCCGGAGGGCAGAACGTCAACAAGGTCGAGACCGCGGTGCGCATCACGCACCTGCCGACCGGCATCGTCGTGCAGTGTCAGAACGAGCGCTCGCAGTATGCCAACAAGCTCACCGCGATGAAGCTGCTGCAGGCGCGGCTGTTCGAGGCGCAAGCGAAGGAACACTCCGAGAGGCTGTCCGCGATCCGCGGCGAGCACCGCGACGCCGCGTGGGGCAACCAGATCCGTTCGTACGTGCTGCACCCGTACACGCTCGTCAAGGACCACCGCACCGGCCTCGAGGTCGGGAACGCGCAGGGCGTGATCGACGGCGGGGTCGACCCGTTCATCGACGCGTATCTGCGCCGCGGGCAGGCCGCGGAGACCGGGGCGGCCGAGCCGCGGTCCGCGCCGCCGGTGGCATGAACCGATCGGCCGAACTCGGACGCACCCCCGCGCAGACGGGCGCGCAGCACGCGGGCCGGACGCCGAAGACCCGGCGCCGGGCGTTCGGCGGGGCGCTTTGGATCGTCCTCGTTGCGGTTCTGTCGCTCGCGCTCGCGGCGAGCCTCGATGCGCCGGACCTGGCGAGGATGGCGATCCGCGCCGCGCTCGTCCGCTCATTCGGCACGCCCGACGTTTCCGTCGCCGTGCAGTCCCGGCCGGCCCCGGCGCTGTGGTGGGGTAACATCGGAGTGCTCTCCGTCGCGGCGCGGTCCCTGCGCATCGGCCGGCTCGACGTGGCGGCGTTCGAGGCGATCCTGACGCGGGTCGCGGTGGACCCGGGCGCGCTCTACGGCCGGCGCGAGCTCGCCGTGCGGTCGGTCGGGTCCGGCACCGCGCGTGTCACCGTGACCGCCGGCAACCTGGCCCGGCTCGTGGGCGAGCAATCGATGGTGCGACAGGTGGTGGTGCGGCTGCGGCCGGGGACGATCATGCTGGATGGCACGGTGGCCGTCTTTGGGACGGAGTTTCCGGCGTCGGTCGCCGGCCACCTCGTCGTGCGTGACGCGAGGCATCTCGATCTCGTCGTCGATCGGGTCACCGTCATGAACGGTCTGCCGATCCCGGCCGACGTATCCTCGCGGCTCGCCGAGTCGATGAATCCGGTCCTCGACGTGGGACAGATGCCGTTCGGCCTGCGGTTGACCAAAGTGACGATTGGTGAGGGCGTGCTGATGCTGCAGGCCGTGGCGGGCCAAGCGCCGGTCGCGGGGCGCGCGCCGTGACGGTCATGTGGCGGAGGCTCTGGACGCGGTTCCCCGCGCTCGTGTTGTGCGTCGCGGCCGGCCTGGCGGCGTCGGCCGTGCTGCTCGCGGGCCGCGTCGCCGTGGAGCGATCGTACCGCACCGTCGAGATCACGGTCGACGGGGACGACTGGGCGACACTCGCCCGGCTCCGCGGCCTCGAGCGGGAGGCGGTGTACGGCGATCTCTACCGGTACGGCGTCCGCAGCGTGACGATCTACGCGGCATCGCTGCGGCGCCTGTCGGACGCGGGCCTCGTCACCTTCAACGCCGGCAGCGACGCGATCGACGCGGCGCGCGCGGAAGCCCTCGCGCCCCCGCTGGCGCGGCTCGCCGGGCGGCTGCGCGCGGACGCGACGTACGTCCAGGGACCGCCCGCACTGCTCGAGCTCGTCCGCAGCGGCTTCGCCCTGCAGCGGGGCGCCGGCGCGGCCAAGATCGTCGGGCCCGGCGTGCTCGAGATCGCCGGCCGCGGCCGGGATCTCGAGGACCTTTCGCTCGGGATGGTGCCGGAGGAAATCGACGCGGCCCGCCGGGCGCACCTTTCGGCCGAGCCGCGGATCCGCAACTTCCGGGAAGTCGCCCCGGGCGGCATCGACGCGTTCTTCGCGTCCCTCGGACAGTTCGGGCAGGCGTTCACGCTGATCTTCGACCGGGATCAGGTCCTCGGGTACGACGCCCTCGTGCCGGACGTCGCGAGCGCGATCAAGTCCCGCGGGTTCGTCTTCGGCCGGATCGAGGCGTTCACGGCCCGCCGCCGCCAAAAGGGCGAGGAACAGCTCGCGCTGCTCGCGGCGCCGCGCGTAATCCGCGTGTTCAGCCTGGCGCCTGAAGAGCTCGCCGGCCTTACGCCGGCGCAGGCCCGCGACAAGTTCGTGCTCGCCGCGCACGAGCGCAACGTCCGGATTCTCTACGTGCGTCCGTTCCTCTCGACCTCGGCCGGGGTGGATCCGATCCAGGCCAACCTGGAATACGTGGGCTCGATCGCCGACGAGCTGACCCGCAGCGGCTACAAGCTCGGCAAAGCGGTGCCGCTGCCTGTGGTCGGGACTCCGGCGCCGTGGTTTGCGCTCGCCGCCCTCGGCGCGCTGGCCGCGGGGGCGCTCGCGGCGGCGGAAACCGGCGGCGCGCTCGGGTACGGTGTACGGCCCGCGTGGCTGTACGCCGGCGTGGCGGCGGGGTTGGCGATCACGCTCGCGACAATGGCGCTGCACCACGTGACGCTGTGGCGCGAGCTCGTCGCGCTGCTGGCTGCGCTCGCGTTTCCGATCCTGGCGATGCTCTGGTTCGTGCCGGGCGCCCGGCGCGAGACGTGGCCGGCACACGTGCGGCTCGGCGGCGGCGCGGTGCTGGCACGGAGCCTTGCGGGACTCTGGGGGATGTCCGCCGCGTCGGCATTGGGCGGTTTCATGGTCGCGGCGCTGCTCGCGGAATGGTCGTTCATGATGGAGGCGCGCCTCTTTCTCGGCGTCAAGGTGCTGATCGTGCTGCCGGTCGTGATCGTCGGCCTCGCCGTCGCCGCGGCCCAGGCTGGGCCGGAGGGCGTGTGGCCGCGGGTGCGGGAGTGGCTGCGGCAGCCGCTGCGGCTCGAGTACGGGATTCTCTTGATCGTCATCGGCGGTGCGGCGCTGTTCGCGCTCGGCCGCACCGGCAACACCGGCCTCCCGGCCCTCGGCGGGCTCGAGGTCAAGGTCCGCACCGTGCTGGAGCGCGTGCTCGTGGCGCGTCCCCGGACCAAGGAGTTTCTGATCGGTCATCCGGCCATGATGCTCGCGCTCGCGCTCGCGTGCCTCGGCGCGCGGCGGTGGGTGCTGCCGCTCGCGATGGCCGGCGCCGTCGGCCAGACGAACCTCGTCGACTCGTTCTCGCACATCCACACGCCGCTCGTGTACGTCGTCGAGCGCACCGTCTACGCGCTCGTCATCGGGTCGGTGATCGGTGCGGTGCTCATCGGCGCGCTGCTGTGGAGCCGCCGGTGGTGGCGTCTGCCGGCCGTCGGGGCCGTCGGGTCCGAGGCGCGGGCCGCGGGCCGGCGCCCCGCGGGCGAGGGCGGGGAACCTGCGGGGATGCCCTCCGGTCCGTTGACCGACTACGGCCGGGGGTAGCCGGCGCGAACGGGATGACGAGCCCGGCGGTATTGCTCCGCAGGTGAGCCGGGTCGTTCTTTCGGGTTATTACGGATTTGGCAATCTCGGCGATGAAGCGGTGCTCGCGGCGACCGTCGCGGAGCTGCGCCGCCGGCGCTCCGACCTCGACATCAGCGTGCTTTCGGCTTCCCCCGTCGCGACGGCCCGCGCGTACGGCGTCGAGGGGGTGCCCCGCGCCCAGCCGCGCGCGGTCGTGCGCGCGCTCCGCGGCTGCGACCTCTTCCTCTCCGGCGGCGGCAGTCTCTTTCAAGACGCGACCAGCTGGCGCAGTCCGTGGTACTACCTTGCGGTCTTGGCCGGCGCACGCCGGTGGTCGCGGCGGACGGCCGTCTACGCGCAGGGTTTCGAGCCGGCGCACCGCGCGTGGATCCGGGCGGGCATCCGATCCGTGCTGAACGGCGTCGATCTCGTGACCGTGCGCGACGCCGCGTCGGCCCGGGTGCTGGCCGAGGCAGGCGTCCGCCGACCGCGAACGGTCGTGAGCGCGGACCCGTCGTTTCTCCTCGATCCGGACCCGACGCCCGCGGTGGACCGGGAGCGCGCGCGGTGGGGCAGCGGTCTGCTCTTCGGGCTGAGCGTGCGGCCGTGGGGCGACGGGCGCGTGCTGGAGGCGGTGGCCGCCGCCGCGCGCGATGCGGGGGCGCGCCTCGGCGCGCGGTGGGTGCTGCTGCCGATGCACCGGCCGCACGACGTGGAGGCCGCCGAGTCGGTGGCGGCGCGCCTCGACGGGGCGGTCGTGGTTCGCGACCCGTTCGAGCCGCGGGAGATGCTGGCGCTGATCGGCGGCCTCGATCTCCTGGTCGCGATGCGGCTTCACGCGCTGATCTTCGCCACCTCCCAGGGTGTTCCGATCGTCCCCGTCGCCTACGACCGCAAGGTCGCGGCGCTCGCCGAGGAGCTCGGGGAGGAGGCGCCGCTGCCGGCACAGGGCCTGGACGCCCGGACGCTCGGGGTTCGCATCGAGACGGCGGCGGCCGACCGGCCCGGCCGCCGCGACCGCCTGCGGCGCGTCGCGGCGGCCCTGCGCGAACGCGCGGCGCTGAGCCCGGCGCTCGCGATGGAGCTGCTGCGGTGAGACGCATCGGCATTCTCGGCGTCGGCTTCGATCCGGTGGATCTCGACGGCGCCGTCGCCCGCGTCGTCCAGCTCGTTGAGGGCGGGGTCCCGTCGCTGGCGATCACGGCGAACACCGAGATGGTCATGACGGCGCGCCACGCGCCCGATCTCGCAAACCTTCTGGCCGGGGCAGCGCTCGTGGTGGCGGACGGCGTCGGAGTCGTCTGGGCGTCGCGGTATCTGCACCGGCCCCTGCCGGCGCGCGTGCCCGGGATCGAGCTCGCCGAGCGGCTTCTCGCGGAAGCGTCGCGGCGCCGCTGGCGCGTCTATCTGCTGGGCGGACGCCGGGGCACCGCGGAATTGGCCGCGGCACGGCTCGGCGCAACCTATCTCGGCCTCGAGATCGCCGGGTTTGCGGACGGATATTTCTCGGCGGCCGACGAGCCGAGGGTCGTGGAGACGATTCGGAGGGCGGCGCCGGCGCTCTTACTGGCCGGGCTCGGCACCCCTCGGCAAGAGCGATGGCTGGCGCGGCACCTCGCGGCGCTGGGGGTGCCGGCCGCGATGGGCATCGGCGGGTCGCTCGACGTCTGGGCCGGCCGGGCCCACCGGGCGCCGCGCGCGATGCAGACGCTCGGCCTGGAATGGCTGTACCGCCTGGCGCGGGAGCCGCGGCGGCTTCGGCGCCAGCTCGCGATCCCGCATTTCATGGGCGTGATCATGGTCACGCGCGCCCGGGACGCGCGCCGGGCACGGCGGGCGCCGACGCCGGGGGGGCCCGGAGAGCGGCCGGAAGTCCTGCCGGCGGACTCGCCGCCGGCCACCATGTCATCAAAGCGCGAGACGGGGCAGGAGTTGCCTCCAAGATGATGGAAATGGGCCCAGCCTGCCGGCTGCGGCAGGGCTGGGGGGGCAGGGACCGCGATGGGCGAAGTCCTCAGAGTCTCCGCTGACTCGAAGCCCAAGGCCGTCGCGGGAGCGCTTGCCGCCGTGCTGCGGGAGCGGGGCGCGGTCGAGCTGCAGGCCGTCGGCGCCGGCGCGGTCAACCAGGCCGTCAAGGCCATCGCGATCACCCGCGGATTTGTGGCACCAAACGGCATCGACCTGATCGCCATTCCCGCGTTCACGAAGGTGGAGATTGACGGGGAAGAGCGGACCGCCATTCGCTTCCTGGTACAAGCCCGCTGAATCCGGCGCGCCGATGGGCCGCCGCGCGCCTGCGTGGGCTGCCACCGCCGAGCGGGAGATGAAGGTCTTTTGCGGCACCGCGAATCGCGGGCTCGGTGAGGAAATCGCCGCGGAACTGGGCTTTCCGCTCGGCCGGGTGACCATCCGGCGCTTCGAGGACGGCGAGATCTACGCACGCTACGACGAGAGCGTCCGCGGCGCCGACGCCTTCGTCATCCAACCCACCTGCCCGCCCGTCAATGAGAACCTGATGGAGTTGCTGGTGATGGTGGACGCGCTGCGGCGGGCGTCCGCGGGCCGGATCACGGCCGTGATCCCGTACTACGGCTACGCGCGGCAGGACAAGAAGCACGGGCCCCGGGAGCCGATCACCGGCCGGCTCGTCGCGGACCTGCTGCAGAGCGCCGGGGTGGACCGCGTCCTTGCGCTGGATCTCGACGCGGATCAGATCGAAGGGTTTTTCAGCATCCCGGTCGACCATCTGCGCGGCCTCGCGCTTTTCGCCGACTACCTTCGGGGACGCGATCTCGGGCCCGGCGTCGTTGTGGCCCCCGACGACGGCGCGGTCAAGACCGCCCACCGGCTGGCCGAGCGGCTGCATCTGCCGCTCGCGGTGGTGTTTCAGCGCCGTGTCGAGGCGGTGAAGCAGGTCGTGCAGGTGGTCGGGGACGTGACAGGCTGCGTCCCGATTCTCATCGATCGCATGATCACGACGGGCGGCACCATCCGTGCCGCGCTCGACGCGCTGGTCGCGGCCGGGGCGAAGCCGGAAGCGTACGTCTGCGCCACGCATCCCGTCTTCATCGAAGGCGCGGCGGGGGCGCTCGCGCGGCCGGACATCCGGGAGCTCGTCGTGACGAACACGATCCCGATCGCGCCCGCGACGCACATCCCGCAGCTGCACGTGCTGTCCGCAGCGCCGCTGTTCGCGCAGGCGATGCGCAGCATTCACCGGAACGAGTCGGTCAGCACGCTGTTCACGTAGCGTTCGCTTCACGGCGGCCGGCCGCTGTGATTTCATCGCGGCCGGCGGCGGAGTCGGCCGGCGCACCGCCGGCCGGCGTTCGATCGGGCGCCGGTGGGGAGCGCGTTTGCGCCGTTCCGGGGACTTTGCTACGCTCAAGATATGGCGGTTCGCACGCGCTACGCTCCCAGCCCCACCGGCTACCTCCACGTCGGGGGCGCCTGGATGGCCTTCTTCACCTGGCTGTTCACCCGCCACGAGGGCGGGCAGTTCGTGCTGCGCATCGAGGACACCGATCGCAGCCGGTCGACCGAGGCGTTCGAGGCCGCGATTCTCGAGGATCTGCGCTGGCTCGGCATCACGTGGGACGAAGGGCCGGACGTCGGCGGGCCCTTCGGTCCCTACCGGCAGACAGAGCGCACCGGCCTGTACCGCGAGCACGCGAAGATCCTGGTGGAGCGGGGCGCGGCCTATCCCTGCTACTGCCTGCCGGAAGAGCTGGAGGCCGAGCGGCAGCGCGCCGGGGCCGAGCACCGGCCGTACCGCTATTCGGGACGCTGTCGCGACCTCACGCCGGCCGGCCGCGCCGAGATGGAAGCGGCGGGACGGCGGGCGACGCTGCGGTTCCGCGTCCCCCCGACCCACGGACCGCTCGTGGTCGACGACCTCGTGCTCGGCCGGGTCGAGTTCGCGGCCGGGGATCTGGACGATTTCATCATTCAGCGCTCGGACGGCACGCCGCTGTACAACTTCGCCAACGTGGTCGACGACCACAGCATGCGGATCACCCACATCACGCGCGGCGCGGAGCATCTCTCCAACACGCCGCGCCAGTTCCTGATGTACGAGGCGTTCGGCTGGGCGCAGCCCCGGGTCGCGCACTTCCCGTCGCTGCTCGGCGTCGACCGCAAGAAGCTCAGCAAGCGCCACGGCGATACCGCCGTGCGGGAGTACAAGGCGCAGGGGTATATGCGCGAGGCGCTGGTGAACTTCTTCGCGCTGATGGGCTGGTACCCGGAGGACGGCCGCGAGATCTTCAGCGTCGAGGAGATGATCGCGCGCTTTCGCATCGAGGACGTCGGGAAGAGCGGCGCCGTCTTCGACGCCCAGAAGCTCACCTGGATGAACGGCGTCTACCTCCAAGAGGCGCTTCGCCGGACGCCCGAGCGCGTCGTCGATCTCGTCGTCGAGGCACTGCGTGACGCCGGGCTGCTCGACGGCGACGCCCGCGCATCCCGCGGGGTAGTCCCCGAGGGGGGCGACGCCCGCGCATCCCTGGGCCTACGGCGTGAGCCACAGACGCGGCTAGTCCCCGAAGGGGGCGATGCGGGTCCGGCACAGCGCGCCTACGTGGCGCGGGTCGTCGCGATCATGGGCGAGCGCCTGCGGCTGCCGAAAGACGTCCTGACCTACGGCGATTTCTTTTTCCGGGATGAGATCGCCTACGATCCGCAGGCGGTGCGCAAGCAGTTCCATGGGGAGGCGACGGTCGCGATGCTCGGCCGCCTGCGGGACGCGCTCGCCCGCGTCGAGCCGTTCGAGGTCGGTGGGATCGAGAAGGCGGTGCGGAATACGGCGGCGGCCCTCGGAGTGGAGAGCAAGGACGTGATCCATCCGGTGCGCGTGGCCCTCACCGGGAAGACGGTCGGGCCGGGCCTGTTCGAGCTGATCGAAGTGCTCGGCAAGGAGCGTGTCCTCGCGCGCCTCGACCGCGCCACGCGCCTCGCGCAGGAGACCGTGCCTCACAGCGACGAGGCGCGCTAGCCGGCCGCAGCCGCGTGGTATAATTGTGGTCGCAGCCGCTGGGGGATCGTCTAGCGGTAGGACGACGGGCTCTGGACCCGTTAGCGGGGGTTCGAATCCTCCTCCCCCAGCCAAATTTTGGGCACTCATTTGAACCCCTCAGGGTGCGCGTCCCGCTGGCGGCCTGAACACCTGGCATCAACGGCACATGAGGGAGGCGGAAGGCCCGTTCTACCGGTGATGCCAAAGGCGTGCGTCTTTTGCGATTCCACAGAATCCAAAATCACCGGGGAACACGTCATCACCGAATGGGTTGCCGGTCTCTTCCCCGAGGAAGACCAAATGAGGTACGGGATTGTCCAGGCGGACGGGTCCATGAAAGACACCCTGGGCACTCGGCTTCAACGCGCACCCCGGGTTTTTGAAGATCACTTACCGAAATCTGGCCAAGGGATCACAGTGTGACATGGCCTCCCAAGTTGATCATCGGGGACACCAGTCCGTTGCGAGATTTCTTTGGCGCGACGGAAAGAAAGACGGAGCAGGAGCCTCCGCCATAGCGGTTGACGAACCTCGATAGTGACGAGGATCGGGTCCCGCTGGCGGCATGACCAGGGTAGGGACGTGGGCGGCGTAAATAATTTCCCACCATGAGCGCGGCCTTGGATAATCGCTGCCCGACGTGTGGTGCCCCCCGCCTCCAGCCGGGCTGCACTGGCACAGGCATCATCGTGACGTTTTCTTTACGAGACAATGTTACTGAAATTGTCTACAGAGGAATTCATCACCTCATGGGGGGGCATGATGCGTCGGTTCTCACATACCGCGTTATTCGTGGCAGTAGGTATCGCGGTCGGGATGCTAAGCAGTCAGGCGCTGCGGGCGCAAACGCAGGCGGTCAGAAACACCCCAGTACTCCGAACGGAACTGACTGATTTTCAGGGCACGGAAGGGTATCTGAATGTGGTACAGCAAGATTCCGGGGCCGTCGGTCGCAAACAGTATCACACAGGCGATGTGTTCTTCTATGTCATTTCGGGCTCGATGAAGTTGGAGATGGACGGCAAACCCACGGTCACCATTGCCCAAGGTCAAGCATACCACCTTGTGCCAAAGACTGTGATCACTCCAGGAAATTCCAGTTCAACGGCTCCCGTCACATTCTTGGTCTTCGGGTTAGTCGGCAAGGGCCAAGCGCCGTCCGTACAAGTACCCTAGTTGAAAAAACGGCGTCCCCGCCGGTGACACGCGAAATCCACCGGATGTGCCCGAGGCACGGGTCAAGGCACGCCCGAAACATAACCTAACGCCCGGCCGTCGCCGGAATCGAGCCCTGATCGCTTCCTGCGTGCCACGGGAACGAGCACGTGCATTTTCGTGCCCGCGCCCTCCCTCAGCCATGTATCTGATTGCGCCGAACTGCACGCCGCTGCAAACTCCGCATTTTTCAAGGGTTCGGAGGGTTGCCCAGACTGCACGGGACTGCGTGTCGTGGCACCCTGCGGAGCGCCGGACAAGTGCAAATTGAGTGCAGTCTCGAAGCCCTCCGGGAACACCAACTCGTCGATCCACTCGACCTGCTGGCGAGGAAGCGATTCCATTAGGTGTCCGTAGACCGTGAACGAAAATGCCGGGCTATGGTGTCCCATCTGACGGGAGACGTACAGCGGATTCTTACCCGCCGTGATGGGCGCGACCTCCCTCTCACCGATGAACCGGCCGCTCACGCGCTTAGCGATGGCATAGGAGACCTTTGCGAGCCGAGGCCGACGCGGAATATGCGGAGACTCCGCACGATGTCCAAGGGACCGCTGCTCGTTCGAACACTCGGCTGAGTGCCTGAGTCCGGTCTGGGCACCGTGCGTTCGTGGGCATGATCGGATACGCACGGTGCGAAGACTCGCGACGAGGGAGGGACCGTGAAATGTTCCTGCTCCTGGTGCTCATCGGCGTAGTGTTGTGGGCAACGGGCCACATGCTCTTGCGCTGAAGTAATCCTGTACCTTCGAATGGTCGGAAGTGAAGAGAGGCCAGGGACGACCCGGGCCTCTCTATTTTCGAAAGGAAATCTGCCGCTACACTACGCTGTGCCGTCGGGCCACCCGCCGAAAGACGTGCCCGTTTCGGACCGTGCCGGACCTGCGGGACGATTTCCGGGACCTGCCCAACGTGTCACCCGTGTGGGTGCGGCCGGCCGTGGTCGTCCCGATCGGTTACCGTCAGCGCCTGCGGCACGCGATATCGTCCGGCGGTCTGTGGGCGAAAAGTCTATTACGACAGCGAACCTCTGACGCTTGATTTACGCTATCGCGGCTGCCCGTCGCGCGGGTCTCCACTCACTCGTACTTGATCACGGATTTGGTGCGCAAATTCTGCCGCTCCATAGCAGCGGAACTTGAACTCCGCGCCATCCCGAAGTGCCACGGTCACGATGCGCATGGCGACTCCGAAGTGATCGATGACCGCCGCAATGTCGGCCAAAGGTACGCGACGGCTCATATCGCCTTTGTGCGTGAATCGGTTCAGTGCATTTGGTCGGAAATCGAGACAATCGGGCAAGAGATACATGGTGCCACCGACCCATAAGCCCCTGTTACGTGCTTTGATGAATTTGAGAGCGATCCCCACCTCCGCGTCCATTGGAAATCCTAACTCTGCAGATGCGATAAGGGCGTTTACCGCCCTCTTGGCAATAATGTTCCCTGCCGCGTCCATTGAAGAGCCGATCCCTATCCTCGTGACGAACTAGTAATTCGCATCGAGGTTGTACCTGCAGGTGTCCAGATCTCGACGGGTGCTGCGGTGCTCGTTCGTGTAGACGAGCCTAATATCTTCGGCACAGCCCTCACGAATAGTGAAGGTTTGATAATGCCCCGGGGTGATGTAGTAGTCACCGAGAAGATTTCGCCCCCAACTGTCTCGATCCACCCCGCTGATGTAGACCGCGCTGATCGTGTGGTCACCGTAGTTGTTGATCCTGAATGAATGCTCAGCGAACGCCGGAGAAGGCCGGGTGAAGATTGTCGCAGCGGCAACGATGAACGCTGCGGTAGTAACCTTGGCCAACCAGCCTTGGCGAAGCCGATACATACCTGCCCCCTTTTTGACCCAGTGATTCCACCCTGTAGGGTCCCCCCTCGGATTTTCAGTTTGACGTGTGCATTCCCCTTTTCTCTGCGGACCACATGGCTTGGTGGGCAGGCCGGTGGCGACCGAGAGCAGAGGCTCACCCGTCCAGCCGCTCACCTATCCCGGCGTACGCGTTCGGCATCAGGCGCCCGTACCGATTCAGTGGTGTCATTATGGATGTGTGACCGCACCGAGCCTGGATGGCCTTGGGGTGCACCCCGGCGGCTATGAGCAAGGCGACGTGCGTATGTCTAAGATCGTGAAACCGAACGTCCTGCGGCAAGCCTGCGAGGGTCAGGTGCCGCTTGAACGCCGGGGCAATGTTGTCCGGTTCTAGGGTGTCCAGTATGGACGAGGTGTTGACACTTTTGTCCTCCAACCGTCGTCCTCAATTGCTCTCAGCTGGCCTTGCAAGCCATGTCGTCTGAGGATCGCGTAGACGCCCGAGGCGCTGTTGTGCCAGCCACCCCACAGGGCTACCGCAATTGCATCGCGATCAGCGCCGGGCCGTGCGCCGGCCACAGCAGAGCGTAGGCCAAGACTTGGTGCTCCAGGGCCGGGGATCGCTTGCCGCGGCCAGTGGGTCGGCTGGCTGGGCCGCGGCCGCAGTCCGACGGCACCGTAGCGCAGATACCGTCGGCGCCATTCGGTAGGAGAGCGTCCGGGAGATCCCGGCTTCCCGACAGGCCTGGGTCACATTGCCGAGCAGGGCGGCGTGTTGCAAGATCGCCACGCGATGACGGCGAACGCTGTCCTCGAGGGTCACGCTGTTCCTCCTCCTCTTTCCGACACCCGCCAGGTATCGGTTGGAGGATTCGGAGGCTGGGGCGTCCATGAAGATGGCCGCCCGTATTACGGCGGGCCCTACCACCCGAGTGTGTTCAAGAGCCACAGACGGCCGATCAACGAGCATCTGAGCGAGTGGGGCATGGAGCGAGTCGAAGAGATCGGCTTTGTCGTCGCTCACCACTCGGGCGGCTTCGTAAACGGCATCGTCGTGCGGCTCCTGAGGGGCGAAGAAGACGTCGAGGCATTGGTGGCGCGGGTGATCGAGGCCCGGGCGCACCTGGCGAAGACGGACGGGCCGCTGAGCGTCATCGTGTCGGGCTGGCGGAGGCGGAGGCCGCCGGAGCCGACCGCAAGCGTATCGCCACCTGCAGACGACTACGAGGGAAGGTGATCCACGTCCCGCAGAATCGCAACAGCAAACGGAAGCGGCCGACAGGCACATTATCGCCACTAGGGGTCCGGGGTCCGTTCGGCGGCTGGCGTGTCGTCGATCGGACGCAGGAGGCCATCGAGAGGGGCGTCGCCTACATCCTTACGGGGCAGCACCTGGGGCCAGCGCGGCGAGTCCGACAAGCCGGTCGCCAGGCGCTATGACGGCTTGCCCTCGACGTGACGTTCCCCGGTAGGATCGCCTTCGGCCACGGGATAGACAGTCACTTGGTGGTGGCCCGTGGATTTCTCGTGGTCACGTTTGCCTTGGTCGGCCTGCGCCCGATGAACGGCATGCATATTCCACTGGCACTGCACGCAGGTGACCTGCCAGCCTCGTAGGGACATAGAGTCGTCACCCTTCCACGGCGGGGGCTTTCCCGTCGATTTGGCCTTCGGGTGCCAACGGGTACTCGCACGATCATGTGGCACAGGGCGGACTCGGCGGAGTCCACGGCCGCACCGTGATGACTTCGGCTCCCTCAACTTCGACCCGAATCTTCCGTGTCGCCTCTTCGGGAGACTCCGCCTCCACGACCATGGCGTTGGGACCATCAATGTTGGCCGGACCGATAGGATCGCCCGGCATCCTGAACGTGACGGTCCAACTGCTACTACCCCGCCCCTGCCGCTCCGTGCTGAGTCGCGTCATCGTTGCGCCTCCGATAGTATTGTACACTCGCCGGAGGCGGAACTATGCCGAGGTGCATGCCGTGGCGCAGGAAGACGACCGCAAGCGTGACCAGCCGACCGACGACCCGTCGCCCGCTGGCGATGATACCCGCCGCAGGACGAGCCGATCTTCGAGGAGATCTACGGCACCGGCGCAATCATCATCGCGCCCGCGAGGCGTCCGACATCCGCGAGGGGCGGACCGGAGTCGCGCATGATGAGCCGCGAGGAGTGGCGGAAGGAGATCGGGCCGTTCTGGGAGGACGCGATGGACGAGGCGATGGAGCGGGGGCTGGCGTTCGTGATCCTCGGCGGGCGCGCACCGTCGCGGAAGCCGCCGAAGGGAGGGAGCGATGACTGGCAACGGGCTGGGCGAGTGGGAGGACGAGCCGTACCCGAGTAAGCCTTCGCGCTCCATGGACGAAACTACGTCCCGGGACGCCGAGGACGACATCTTCGATGATGTGACGGATGACGTTGGCGGGATCATCACCTCCGGGATGCGACCGGGCGCGTCGTTCCCGAAGAAACCGACGGCGACGAGCCGGAACCGACACCGGTGAAGTGATCGCGTTCCAGAATGCGGGGATTGTTTGCTTGGAAAGGTCTCAACGGGGCGGCTGGTTGGTTCGGTGGATACTAACGCCGGAGATCGTGTGAATCGCCCGGAGCCGCCTTTCGCATTTCGGCGGCTTACGGAGGACGACTTGCCGCTGCTTCACCGCTGGCTGAATACAGCGCACGTGCTGGAGTGGTGGGACCGACCGGGACCGACGCTCGGCCAGGTGCAGGCCAAATATCTCCCCCGGGTGACCGGGGCGTCCGATGTCACATCGTATGTCATCTATCGCGGCGAGGTGCCTATCGGCTACATTCAACTCTATCCCGTTCGCACTGGAGCGTGGGGTCTTCACAGCATAGGTGCCGGTGAGGGACTCGATCTCTTCATCGGCGAGGCTCTCTACGTGCATCGAGGACTCGGCGCGGGCATCCTCAGACAATTCCTGACAGATGTCGTGTTCCGGGACGCGGCCGTCAACGTGTGTTTCGTAGACCCTTCGCCACGTAATCGCGGCGCGCTTCGCGCTTATGAGAAGGCGGGTTTTCGCTATCTCGGGACTGGCACCGACCCGGACAGCGGAATGCCGGTGCATCTAATGGAGATCAACCGACATGATTTGGTGAATTGAGGATACCTCCGCGCGACGAAGTCGCGTTTGTACAGGAGGAACGGCCGCCGCAGGCGTCGCCCAAGGGGACGGCAGCCTTGATGTCGTGCAGGCGCTCGACGTCGGTCACGCCGTTCCCGATTGTTTGGTAGACGCCTCCTACCGAACAGAATACGGTCGAGCCATCTGATCCTGGGCCAGTTCAACCGGCAGGGAACCTTTACGTACGCCGGGTTTTGCGGCACGGGTCTGTCCGAGACGACGCGCGCGGTGCTGCTGGAAGAACTCCAGGGCACGCGCCGGAAGACGTGCCCGTTCCGCGCCGTGCCGGACCTGCGGGACGATTTCCGGGAACTCCCGGACACGCCGCCCCAATGGGTCCGGCCGACCGTGGTCGTCCAGGTCGAGTGCCGCCAGCGTTTGAAGGACGGGCCGCGGCACGCGGCGCTGAAGGGCGTCCGGCCGGACAAACGGCCGAGGCTGATCCGGGTACGGTCAAAGTGAGCCGGGAGGGCTAAATGGCAGGAGAGAATCGGCTTTCGGAAGCCCAAGTCCGGAGTCGGATTGAATCAGAACGCTACGGTCGTCCCGACGGCCGGCTGCACAAACGCGGACGGCATGGCGCGCGCGAGTGCATGCACAGCCCTCCATCCAGTGCAGTGCGCCGGCAACAGCCGTTCAACCCCGGCCTCGCGAAAGGCGTTCACGGTCGGCTCGATGATCGGCTCGAAGAGACCGCCGGTGAGATGAAAACCGCCGATGAAACCCGCGATGCGGGTGACGCCGGTCAGGCGCTGCGCGTTCCGCAGCACGTTCACGGCGCCCGCGTGCGAGCAGCCGGAGACGATCACAAGACCCTTGCCCTTCACGTTCAGCACGACATTCTGGTCGTCGACGATGAGCGGATCGGGCTCCCACCCCGCCAGCGTCTGCGCGTAATGGATCGGAAAGCCCTTTTCGAACTCGTTTGTCCGCTCGACCTGTCCTGAAACGAGCACAGCACCGTCGAGAAGGAGCGTTTGCCCGCGCTCCTCGATTACTTGGAGGCCTTCCGCCTCGAGATCGCGGCGGCTCGGCGGCGGCAGACGCAGTTCGGTCCCCGTGGGAAAGACGACTTTGCGCTCGCGCCACGCCTCCGGGTGGATCACGAGCGGCAGGCGGCACCGGCCGTACCGTTTGAACAGTCCTTCGAGCCCGCCGTGGTGGTCCGCATGTCCGTGGGAAATGACAATCGCACGCAAGTCGCGGACCCTCACGCCGAGGACGTCGAGGTTGCGGCCAAGGCCGCTCGGCGTGAGTCCGCCGTCGTACAACAGGGACTCCCGATTCGGGCCGGAGTGCACGCTAATAAGCGCGGAGAAGCCGTGCTCGGCGACGAGTTGATCGCGGTCGGAAAAATCGCGCGCGGCGTATCGCCGGACGCCCTCCGAACCGGCCATAAGCACGTCTACGAAATTGTCCATGACGATCGTGACGTCGACTCGGTCGACGGTTCGCAGCGTTGCGCGCGGCGTGCTGCCGGTCACGGTTTGCGCGCGGTCACGACGTGCGCCCGAAGCGGTGTCCGGACGGGATCGCCCAATTCGGCCTCGACGTTCTTCGCCATCGCCGCCTTGATCTCGAGAAACCGCATCCGGCTAGCGGTTCATAATGTGGAGCATTGAGCGACTCGGTCCCTCAAGACGCGCCGAACAACGCGGTCACAAGCGACATCCGGTAGACCAAGCCCAGCGCGGCCAAGATCAACACCAGCCCGAGCGGTACCGTGAGATGCTGGCCCCAGCGGAATGATCGTTCCGCCGACATGATCGCGCCGAGCGCCAGCATCCAGCCCAGGTTAACTCCGCCGACGGCAAACATGAGCAGCATCAGTGTCCAGCAGCAGCCGACGCAGAACAGCCCGTGCCGCGCGCCAGTGCGTCTCGGGCAGGGTTCTTGCCACGCCAATGTTCGGCGAGAAACAGGTAGGGCGACCGGCACTTGGTCAGACACATGTCCTTGAGCGGTGTGACCTGGTAGACGCCGGCCAGAAGCAGGATCGCCACTCCGATCCACTGGGTGGCATCGGCCACCGCAGGAAAGCGTGCTACTGCGGCGTGCACGTAGGCGTCGCCTCGAAACGCCGCCCCGCCGAAGATCGCCCACACGCCGAGATAGCCAACGATCAGACGCACCACGAACCCTGTTCGGCCAGGCCGACCCCCGACCATTCGGGAGAAGAGGTTGATCAGCGGCAGGCTCCCCGGCAGCATCATCGCAATCACCATGAGCGTCCACCCGACGACAAAGACGACCACGCGGGAGATGGGGAGGACCCCCTCCCCGATCCCCCGGTGGTCGAGCAGACCTGCGAACGGCGATGCGCCCCACGCGATGAGGGCGGCCCAGGCCAATAGGACCAACGAGGCAGCCGCCAGAGTGTACCAGCGGATATCATCGACCGTGCGCATGGTGCCGATCACCGCCGCAGCGTTGCTGACGTCACGGGCGCTCGCCGCTCAGGCCGAAACGCCTGTGCCCGCTATGCCTCGAACCGGAATGTTCCCAACACGGCATTGCGCCCGTTGAACTCCCACTTCATGTCGTGCTTTGGCAGATTGACCTTGTAGGACATCGCCTTGCCGAGGAACGCAGGCGATCCTGGAATCGTGCTGAAAATGCTGTCGACCAACTTCGTCGGACGCCCCTGAGAGTCGGTATACGGCTGCATTTCGGCCGACACGGTGTCTCCGATGCGGATCGTTCCTTTGCCTTCCGTGAAGTTGAAATCGATCGGCGCGTCGTAGACGCCCATAACCTCCCCGATCAGCGACGCCAATTCCGCGAGCGGACCTCCTAGTTTGCCCGTGTGCATGGCCAGGATCGCCTGTTTCTGCTCGGGCCGGGCCTTGCTGTCTACGAGCGCCGCGACCTTCCAATTGCCCTTCAGGATGTTGCCGGGAATCAGCGCGACGAAGGCCGCCGTAAGACCGCTTACGTTGACGCCGTTAATTTCGCCCTTGTCGTAGTGATAACAGAGCATCCCGTCACACTTGCCGCCGTCGGGATCGTCACCCACCCAGCACGGACATGGCCCCCCGCACGAGCAGGCTTCGAGCAAACGCCCTTCCACACTGTATGCCATCGTCACACCCCCTCATCGCGTTGAACCACCAATCGTCGCGGTGCCTGTGCATTGGTAGCCTGATTCGTTCGGACCCCGTCCCGCCACTCCTGCGCGAAAATTTGCTCGTTTTTGCCACGATTACGAGGGTACTACCGGTACCCTTGGGGGCGCAGCGTTCTCATACCATCACGGGGGGCGACCGGCCCGGTCGAGGCCGCAGCGGGCCCGTCACGACGCACGCCGACCGACGGTATCCATATTAGGTTCGGGGGCACTGTAGGTCGCTGCATCTCAGGGTAGCCGTAGCGCCCACTTATTCAGCCGTGAGAAGCGAGGCGCCGCATCTAAGCCTCGGTCAATTGGAAAAATCCGCTCGGCACGGGCGTCGGTCACGGCGGGCGGAATTGGAGCTCTCGATTCGGCCATGGAGCTTTCCTTGACGCCGCCTTTTTACAACACCAGGGCCGTGAAGTACAGGCCCTCCCACCCGAAGGAGGCCGAAAATGTCTTGTCTGATGTTTCGATTTTGGCGCCTGCACCCCTTCCGTCGGTTGGTGTATGTGGATTAGTACGGAGGGACTACCGCGTCTGCTACGCAATCCAAGGCCCTACGGTGACGGTGTGGGCGATTCGCAACCGACGGGATGTCTACGCGATTCTACGGCGCCGAGGTCCGGCTTGATTCTTCCAGCCACGCAGATGACGGTAGTTGGTTGACGCCGCACGGGCGCTGTTCTTTCCGGCGCTGCTGGCCGGTGCGGTGTGCGTTCTGCTGTGGCGCCGGCTGCGGGGCCGGAATCGGCCGGCCGGACTGCTTTCCGCCGGGATCGGACTGCTGGCGGTGCCCCAGTTTCTCATGCTCATCATGGGCACCATGGCCACCGAACTCCTGCTCTACCGGCAAATTGTGCTCGCGACCTGGCTCTCGGCGTTTGGACTCTTTGGGGTTTGGCAGTTTCTCCGCGCCGTTCAGGGCCGCTCAATTCCCGTTTCCGATCGCGGCCTCGGCCGGAAGATGAACACCGTCATTCTGGGTCTTCTCGCGCTGGTGTTCGGGCTGGTGTTCGGCGGTTTCGGGCTGTACCTGGCGGCGCTCAGCGCGGAAGATTTGTTGTTGCCCCATCAGGTTTTCGAAGGCACGATCGCCCGGAAGTGGGTGACACGCGGCACGCGGGGGATTCCGGAGTACCATCTCAGGCTCGACGGTCACAGCGTCCGGATCGGCCGAGACTTGTACGTGCGGGTCCGGCCGGGAGAAACGGTCCGGCTGGAGGTGACCGCGGGGTCACACACGGTCGCGAAAGCCGATCGGCTCGGCCGGGCCTACTGAACTGCGGAAGCGACGGCTCGACACCGCGTGATTACGCGGTCTCCCCGGCCATACACCCGACGGTCTTGAGGAAGCTTTCTACCAACTTTAGGGACACCTCATCGGAGATCTCACGCTTAAAGAGAGAGGTTAGCCCTCGACGGTAAGCCCGACCGTAGGGGTCTATCCTCTTGGTCTCGGCCGGGCTTAGGTTTACGATTCGCCCATGTCGCGAGGTCAATCGTCACGCGACGCTGGTTGCTTGAGGTGATTGCCATGCCGTGGAAACGGTGGATGTTCATGGTGGCCTCGCTGGGATTCATCGTGACCGTCGGCCACGTGGGCCGGTTCGACGTGTACGCGGCACGCCTTGATACCGAACGATTCACGCATCACGCGACCACGGGCTCCGCGCCGGTCGCTCTGGGGTTTGGGGAGATGATCTACCTCACACACCCGGAAGACATTGTGGAGGCCATCCACCACGCCGAACAGGTGCCGTCGTTCGGCAACGAAGCCCTGGCGCGGGCTTACGGTGGGCATGGGGCCGTGCCGGAGAACGTGGCGCGGGTGGCCACGGCCGATCTGGTACACGAATGGTACGCCGAGTGGGTGCGCCGGGGCCGCCCCGGGGACTTCCTGGTGTTCGTCCGGGACCGGTATGCGCCGCTGCTGGCGGCGAACGATCCAACGCACTTGAATCAGGCATGGTTGCCCAATGTGACGCAGTACCTGCGTGCGCATTACCGGTACCTGCCGGCGCTTTCCGCGGGGGTGGCGCCGTTTACCAGCGCCTGCGCCGCGCGATAGGACGTTTTCCAGCCCGTAGGGGAACTTGTGAAAAGAACCGGTGAGAAGCCTCCGCGCTTCCTTCAGCGTACGACCGTGAAGAAGTCCTGAGACGTTCTGTAATCGAATCTTGGGATCGCGCTCCACCGGGGGGAGGCGAGCATGCACCGCCGCGTCATTCTACGGTTCTTGTGGCGAACCGCCGTGCCGGTACTCATCAGCGCGCGGGCGCCCCGGTCGAATTCAAGGTCTATCCGGGCGCGACGCACGCCTTCGACGCGCCCGGGCGCGCCCGCACCCGCAACGTGCCCAACATTGGGCTGGTCCACCTCGCGTATGATCCCGCGGCGGCGGCCGACGCGCACACGCAGGTGCAGCGCTTCCTTAAGGCGCACCTGCAGTGAGACGGTAGCGCGGGGCTCTCAGCGGTCCGACGAGGGATCCAGGGCGTCGCGGAGGCCGTCGCCCACGAAGTTGAGGCTGAGGAGCGTCGCGGCGAGCACCAGCGCCGGCGCGATCACCAGGCGCGGATACGATTCGATCGCGTCGACGCCTTCCGCGATCATGAGGCCCCAGCTGGGCGTCGGCGGCTGGACGCCGAGGCCGAGGAAGCTCAGCCCGGCCTCGGCGATGATGAAGGTCGGCACGAGCAGCGTCGTCATAATGATGAGCGGGGCGACGATGTTCGGCAGCAGATGCGTGACGACGACGTGCCCCTCGGAGGCCCCCAGACTCTTCGCCGCCTGAACGAACTCCCGATGCCGCAGCATGAGGGTCTGCCCCCGCGCGACGCGGGCGACGTCCAGCCAGCCCACCAGCGACAACGCGAGGATGATCGCGGCGACGCCGCCGGTCGCCTGGTTCAGCGAGTGCAGCCAGACCAACGGGCCGGAGCGGATCGACGGCAGAAACGCCGTGAAGAACGTCTGCAGCAGCACGACGAGCAGCAGGTACGGGATGGCGTACACGATGTCCACGACGCGCATCAGCAGCAGGTCGAAGGTGCCCCCGAAGTAGCCAGCGGCGAGGCCGGTGGGCACGCCCACCGACAGGACGATCGCGGCGCTCGCCAGGCCGACGCTCATGGAGACGCGCGCGCCGTAAATCAGGCGGCTCAGCAGATCGCGGCCGAGCGCGTCGGTCCCGGCGAGGTGGCGGGCATCCGGGGATCCGTAGGTGGTCAGGAGATCCTGCTTGTCGTAGCGGTACGGGGAGAGGGTCTGGGCGGCGGCGCCGGTCAGGGCCACGACCGCCAGAAACGCCGCGCCCACCACTGCCATGCGGTGACGGGCGAAGCGCGCGAGGGCGCGGCGGGCGCGCCGGCGCGGATCGGCGGCGAGCACCGCCCGCTCGGCCTGCAGGAGCGAGCTAGCCGTACCGCACCTGCGGGTCCAGCAGCGCGTAGGACAGATCGACCAGGATGTTCATCGTGATGATGATGATCGCGAACAAGAGCGCGAGCGCGAGCAGCACCGGGTAGTCCCGGCCCGTCGTCGCGGTGACGAAGTAGCGCCCGATGCCCGGCACGCGCGTGATCGTCTCGACGAAGAACGAGCCCGTCACGACGTCCGCGACGAGGATGCCGGACACGGTGGCGATCGGCGTCAGCGCGTTGCGGAGGGCATGGCGGACGATGACGCGCGCACCGGCGAGGCCCTTCGCGCGCGCCGTGCGGATGTAATCCTGGTGGAGCACTTCGAGCAGCGACGTGCGCAGGTAGCGCGCAAGCGTGGTCGCCGGCCGGAAGCCGATGGCCGTCATGGGAATCAGCACCCGCACGTCCAGCAGGCCGCGCCAGCCGCCGGTCGGCACCCAGTGGAGCACGACCGCGAAGATCGTGACAAGCAGCGTCGCCATCACGTAGTTCGGGATCGAGATGCCGAGGACCACGATCCCCGTCGCCGCGTAGTCCACCACGGTGTTGCGGTAGACGGCCGCGAGCGTGCCGAGCGGAATCCCGACCACGATCGCGAACAGCATCGCCGCCGCGCCGAGCTGCATCGAAACCGGGAAAAATGCCGCGATGATATCCGAGACGTCCTGCGAGGTGTTGACGTACGAGGGACCGAGCGAGCCGTGCAGCGCGTTGCCGAGGTAGAGCGCGTACTGCGTCCACAGCGGCGCGTCCATGTGGTATTTAGCCTTGAGGTTGGCGATCACCTGGGGCGCGAGCGGTTTTTCGGCATTGTCCCAGGGCCCGCCCGGCGTGGCGTGGATCAGCACGAACGCGAGCGTGTAGACGATAACCATGGTCGGGACGGCGAGGAGAAGCCGCCGGACGAGATAGGCGCCCATGGCGGAGGGGGCGGGGGCCGCGCGGCCGCGGCCCCCGCCCGGCGACGGCTAGTGGTCCAGGATCTTGACGCGCCCGAAGGTGCCGTACCACGCGGTCGCGGCCGGCGGCAGCGCGAACCCCTGCACCCACGGTTTGATCGCGACGATGACGCCGAGGTGGAATAGAGGGACGGCCGGCAGCGCGGTGTTCAGAATCTTCTCCGCCGACTCGTAGAGCTGTTTGCGCTTCGCCGGATTCTGCTCCGCCGACCCGCTTCGGACCGCCGCGTCGTACTGCGCGTCGTGCCACTTCGTGTGGAAGAAGTCCTGGTCGGACTCGAACAGGATGTTCGCCCAGTTGGCGGGATCCTCGTAGTCCGAGCCCCACCGGTCGATGAACGCGTCGTACGGCTGCGTCGCGTACGAATTGAACGCGGCGTTGTACTCCTTCGACTCCATGCGTTGCAGCGTGACGTTGATCTTGAGGGATTCCTGCCACATCTGCTGCAGCGCCTGCGCGACCAGATCGAAGGTCACGAGCTTGCCCCAGGCGATCTTGAAGCCCGGGAAGCCCTTCCCGTCCGGATACCCCGCCTCCGCGAGCAGCTGCTTCGCGCGCGCCACCCCGCCCGTCAGCGGCGGCGTGGCGAGGTAGCCGATCGTGCCGGGCGGCGTGATGGTGGTGGCCGGGTCGTAGATGCCGCGGAGCACGTTGTTGGAGATCCGATTGTGATCGATCGCGAGGTACAGCGCCTGGCGGACCTTCGCGTTGCTGAGCGGCGACTTGGTGTTCGTGGTGTCGCAGAACATCATGGCCGTGCCGGACCAGCGGTACTTGTGCAGTTGCTTGCCGAGGGTGGCGTCGCTCCGCACCCGCGCGATGTCGGCCGGTTGGATCTGGTCCGTCACGTCGAGCTCGTTGTTCTCGAAGGCCGGCAGGCTGGTCCGGAACGGATCGTCCGTGAGGGTGAAGACAACCTTCTGCAGCGTGGGCTTCGGCCCCCAATACCGCGGGTTCGCGACGATCACGAGTTCCTTGTCGTGCTGCCACGACTGTACTTTGAACATGCCGTTGCCGACGTGGTTGCCGGCCTCGACCCACTTCTTATCGTACTTTTCCACCTGCCAGCGGGGCACCGGCATGTAGTTCCAGGTCGAGACGAGCCGCGGGAAGTACGCCGCGGGCTCGGTGAGGACGGCCCGGAGGGTGAGGGCATCCACCGCCTTGACCGCCACGCCGTCCGCGGTCTTCACCTTGCCCTTGTTGTAATCCAACGCGCCTTTGATCGGATAGAACGCGGATGCGTAGTCGCTCGCAATGGCGGGATCGAGCACACGCTTCCATGCGTACTCGTAATCGGCCGCCGTGACGGGATGCCCGTCCGACCACTGCATGCCGGGCCGGAGGCGGAAGGTGTAGGTGAGCCCGTCGGCGGACACGCTCCACGACCGCGCGGCGACCGGGACCGCGGTCCCGGCGGCGTCGAACGTGATCAGCGGATCGAACAGCGCCATCCCGATCAGGATCTCGGGCCGTGCCTCCATGGTGGCGGGATCGAAGTGAAGCGGCTCCCTGTCCGGGTAGCGGAGGACCTGCTTCGCCGGCGCGGCGAGCGCGGCTTCGGCCGGAGCAGGGCGGACCAGCGTTTCCGTCGTCGCGCCGATCGCCGCGACGCTGCCGAGCATTGCGGTGAGCTTCACGAACTGACGGCGAGAGATCAACCCGGACCGGTAATACGATTCCCAGGGAAGCCGTGCCACGCCGTTCGCCACCGTCTCACCCCCACGCTAAGATGATGTTTCAGGCAACCACTTCGGTCGGCCGCGCGGCGGCACCTTTTGTGCCGGCGGACCGCGGCGATGTGCGGGCAGGCTTGTTACGGCTTCGGATCCGGCAGCACCCCGGTCAGCAGCCACCGTACTTTCGCGTGAAGGTCGTCCTGGTTCGGGACCCAGAAATCGAGGCGCTGGCGCGCCAGCGTGTCGTAGAGGACCGCCGGACGGCCGTCGATCGACTCGGTGCTGATTTGCTCCGGCTTGATCGGCTGCACGCGTTGGAGCCATCCGAGCAGCTGCGAGGCGGTCAAGTCCGTCTCGACGTCGCCCCGCGCCGTTTGAATGATCTGCGGCATGCGGAGCATGACCGAGGGCCTGTGGGTCTGCGCCACGGCGGCGCGCAGAAAGACCTGCTGGCGGCGGATGCGGCCGATGTCGCCTTCGGGGTCGTTGCGGAACCGGAGATACTGCTCGGCGTGGGCGCCGTCGAGCACCTGATACCCGGGGGACAGGTTGATGAAGAGGCCCTGCAGCCGATCCGTATAGACCATCCGCTTTTCCACGTTGACGGGCACGCCGCCGATCAGGTCCACGATGTGGCGCATCGCCGGCAGGCTGAACACCACGTAATGCGCGATCGGCACGTTCAGCAGCCGCACCGTCGCGGCCCGCGCGCGGCCGATGCCGCCGGTGGAGTAGGCATGCACGAGTTTGGTATTGCTGATGCCCGGCAGGGTCACGTTGATGTCGCGTGGGACGCCGAGAATGCGCACGCGGTGATGCACGTCGTCCCAGTGGATCACCTCGATCGTATCCGTGCGCAGGCGGTCCTGGGTCAGGCCGACCACGAGAAACCGGGTGTCGCCCCGCGGAATGGCCGCCGGCTGGAGGGGCGAGACCGGGGCCTGCGTCGTCGCCGAGGGCGGAACCCGCGGGGCAAAGAGCACGGCCAGAACCACGATCGACGCCGCAACGCGGGCAGACCACCGCGCGAGAGCCTTCATCGGGGGAGTCTTCACGAGTGTATGGTCACGTTGAGCGACGTCCTGATTGGTTCATCGAGATTCGCCCGCCCGTCGACGATACCCTGCGCCCTCGCCGGAAGGAATTATTCCCATGGGGTCGCCGCCGATGCGGGGGGTAGTGTCAAGAGGTTTGTGTAGTTTGCCATAGCACGGGGCGGCCGGCCTGCCGGAGATTGAACGCCTGGACGACGGCGTAGATGATGCGATCGCAGCTGGCGAGGTTCGTGAAGCAGGTCATGGGGCG
>DATGFS010000073.1 GCA_035308905.1 bacterium
CCCGGACGCGCCGGCGTAGGAACGGCTTGAGGATGGCCATGGTGGTGCCAGTATAGCCACCGCCCAACGGCCGGAAGCGGCCCCGATGCCGCCGTTGCACCGAGTGTCAAGTGTAGTCGGATCTATCTGAACCTAGACACCGGTCTCCGGATTAGGCCGGAACCGGCGCCTGCGCCTTATTCGGATCAATCTTGATGCCGGGGCCCATCGTCGTGCTGAGCGAAATGCTCTTGAGATATTGCCCCTTCGCGGACGAGGGCTTCGCCCGGACCACGGCGTTGATCAGCGTGTCGAAGTTCTCGGCGAGCGCCTGCTCGCTGAACGAGGCCTTGCCGACCGCGGTGTGGATGATGCCGGTCTTGTCCACGCGGTACTCGATCTTGCCGCCCTTCGTCTCGCGCACGGCCCGCCCGATGTCAAACGTCACCGTGCCGGCTTTCGGGTTCGGCATCAGGCCCCGCGGACCGAGCACCCGGCCGAGCCGGCCGACGACGTTCATCACGTCCGGCGTCGCAATCGCCACGTCGAAGTCGAACCAGCCTCCCTGCACCTTCTCCGTGAACTCCTCGAGGCCGGTGTAGTCGGCGCCGGCCTCCTGGGCTTCCTTCACCTTGTCGCCCTTTGCGAATACCAGCACGCGCACCGACTTCCCGGTGCCGTGCGGCAGCACGACCGTGCCGCGGACCTGCTGGTCCGCCTGCTTCGGGTCGATGCCCAGCCGGATGTGCGCTTCAACCGTCTCGTCAAACTTGGCGCGCGGCACCTGCTTCAGCGCCGCCACCGCCGCCTGCGGATCGTACAGTTTCTCCGGTTCGATGTGCTTGAGCGCCTCGCGGTACCGCTTCCCGTACTGTGCCATGCCGTCCCCTCCTGTGGTCCCGGCGGACCGTTATCGTCCTCCCACCGATTAACGAGTCTCCGAGCCTTAGGCGACTTCGATGCCCATGCTGCGGGCCGTGCCCTCGATCATCCGCATCGCGGCCTCGATGTCCCGCGCGTTGAGGTCCGGCATCTTCGTTTCGGCGATTTCACGGATCTGCTGGCGTGTGACCTTGCCGACCTTCTTCTTGTTCGGCTCCCCGGACGCCGTCTCGAGTCCCGCGGCCTTCTTCAGCAGCACGGACGCGGGCGGCGTCTTGGTCACGAACGTGAAGGTCCGGTCGGCGAAGATGGTGATCTCCACCGGCACGATCGTCCCGGCCTGCCGCGACGTCTTTTCGTTGTACGACTTGCAGAACTCCATGATGTTGACGCCGTGCTGACCGAGCGCCGGGCCGACGGGCGGCGCGGGCGTGGCCTTGCCGGCCGGGATCTGCAGCTTGACGATGGCGACGACCTTCTTCATGGTCCCCCCGTCCTAGATCTTTTCGACCTGCGCGAAGTCGAGCTCGACCGGCGTCTCGCGGCCGAAGATCGACACGAGCACGCGCACCTTTTCCTTCTCCGGCAGGATCTCGTCGACGACGCCGCTGAAGTCCATGAACGGCCCCGAGTTGATGCGGACCGCCGAACCCTTCTGGTACGTGATCCGGAACTTCGGCGTTTCGTCGCCCAGCTGCTTGAGGATCGCCTTGACCTCCCGATCCTGCAGCGGCAGCGGCTTGGCCCCCGAGCCGACAAATCCCGTGACCCCCGGTGTGTTCCGGACGACGTACCAGGAGTCGTCGTCCATGATCATCTCCACCAGCACGTACCCGGGGAACACCTTCTTCTTGGCGATCCGCCGCTTGCCGTCCTTGATCTCGATCTCGTCCTCGGTCGGCACCAGGATCCGGAAGATCTTCTCGGCCTGGCCCATCGAGTCGATCCGCCGCTCGAGGTTTGTGCGGACCTTGTTCTCGTACCCGGAATAGGTATGGATCACGAACCACCGGGCGCCCTTGGCGGCGCGCGCGGCCTCGTCCTCGGCGCTGACTTCGCCGGGCGTCTCGACGCCGGGCGGCAGTTCCACCGTGCCTTCCGCCGTCACCGGCGGGCGGGGCTCGGTCGACTCCTCCGCGGCTTCGGCGGCGTCCGCTTCCTCGCCGGGCGGCACCAACACCCCGACCGGCGCCGCCGGCGCATCCCGCCGACTGGTCCCCTCGGGGGGAGATTCCGGCTCGGGCGCGGCTGAACGCGGCGCCTCCGCGGGAGGGGCGGCGGGCTCCGCGTCGCGCTCGCGGTCTTCCGGCTCATCCCGGAAGAGCTGCTGCGCGAGCGTGGCGGCGTCGGGCTTGGCTGTTCCCTGTGGGCGGTTACGATCGTCCGGCATGGCTAACGCGGTCTCCGTCCTGCTCCCGAAGCGCGGGACTACCGGGATCTCAAAATTGGCTCGAGCAGTTTGGCGAACACCAGATCGACGCCCCCGAGGAACAGCGCGGTCACGGTCAGCACGAAGACGACGACCACGGAGGAGGCAATCACGCTCTGGCGATCCGGCCAGGACACACGGTTCATCTCGGCACGGACGTCCTTGAGGAACTGGATCGAGACCTCGATGAAGCGCGGCAGCCGCCGCGGCGCCGCGCGGACGGGCCGGGGCCGCTCCGGCGCCTGCACGCGCGCCGGCTTGCCCAGCGAACCTGTAGCTCCTTCCGATCCTCGCGCCATAAAAGACGCCCCCAAACAAAAAAAGACTGCCTTCCGTCCGCCTCATTATAACAGCGGGAGCCTTGCTGTCAACGCTCCGGCAACGCGGATAAAAAAAACGGTGCGGCGTCGCTACTCCGGGGCGGGGGGAGAAGGGCATGCCCCCGAAGCAACTCAACCGCACCGTCTTCGAACTTTTGGGGGTTCCTCGCCCCCACGGTTACTATCCCCTCCCCTACAGGGGCCTAAACATGACGAACGAAACTTTTTTCGGCCATCTTCCCGCCCGGCGGGGGGCCTGGGTGGCGGCGGCCGCCGCGTCCCGCCGGGCCCGCCTCGGGACGGCGAGCGCGAACCGCGGCCGGGTTATGGGGCGAGCCACACCGTCCGGAGCCGCACCATCCCGTCCGGCACCTGCACGAAACCCCGCACGTGCGCGCTGATCAGCTTATATTCTTTCGGATAGAACAGGAAGACGTAGGGCGCGTCGTCCGCCACGATCCGGCTGACCTCGGAGTAGGCGCGGCGGCGCTGCGCCATATCGCTCAACAGGCGCGCTCCGTCGAGCAGCACGGTCGCGCGATCGCTCACGTAGTCCGCGAGATTCAGGCCGCCGATGCCGGTCTGCGTGACGAAGGGATAGACGTCGAAGTCGGGATCGGGCCGCCCGCTCCAGATGCTGAGCGTCGCCTGATGCTGCGCCTTCTGCATCATCTCCAAAAACGCGGCGCCTTCGAGAATCTGGATCTGCGCGTGGATGCCGGCCTCCGCGGCCATCGACTGGATCGCCTGCGCGATCGACGCGTCCTGCTGCCCCGCGCCGGCCAGCAGCAGCGTAAACGTGAAGCCGCCCGGGCGGCCCGCCTGCGCGAGCCTTTCCTTGGCGAGGGCGATGTTGCGGTCGGGAATCGCGATCGATGGATCGTAGGCCGGCGTCCCGTTCGGGAAGAACGACCGGGCGGGATACGCGGCCCCGCGGAGCACGACGTTCGCGAGCGCGCGCCGGTCGATGGTAAGACTCAGCGCCTGCCGCAGTAGCTTGTTGTCGAACGGCGGCTTGGTCACGTTGAGCGGCATGGCGTTCCACTGGAACGCGCCGCGCTCGAGCAGGTGGAACCCGGCGCCCGGCTGCGCCGCCTCCTTGGCCAGCTCGGGCACCTGCGGGAGCGGCACGTTCGCCACGATATCCACGTCGCCGCTCTTGAGGTTCGCGATGCGCGCCGGGTCGCTCGCGATCACGCGAAACACCAGGCGATCGGCGTAGGGGAGGCCCTTCGCCCAGTAGTCGGGATTGCGCTCGAACGTCGTGTGGTCTTGTGGAACACGCTCGACGAACCGGTACGGTCCCGTGCCGACCGGGTGCTGGGTGAAGTTCATCCCTTCCTTCGCCAACGCCGCTGGCGACAGCATCATCCCCGCGCGGTCCGTGAGCGCGTAGAGCAGCGGGCTGTACGGCCGATCCATGACGACCTGGACCGTCAGCGGGTCGACGGCCGTCACCCGCTGCACCGGCCGCATCTCCGCCTTCCGGATCGGCGGGAACTTCGGGTCGAGCATGCGGTCGAAGTTGACCTTGACCGCTTCGGCGTTGAACGGCGTGCCGTCCTGGAACTTGACGCCGTCGCGGAGCTTGAAGGTGACCGTGCGCCCGTCCGGCGTCACGGTCCACGAGGTGGCCAGCATCGGCACGATCGTCAGATGTTCGTCCGTGTCGACCAGCTTGTCAAAGAGATTCTGGTACGGCTGCCGGTCGATCGCGGCCCCGGAGAGGTGCGGATCGAGCGTGACGATGTCGCCGCTCAACGCCACCCGCAGCATGCCGCCGCGATGCACGCCCTGTCCCGCCGCCATCGAGGCAAGTCCGAATCCGAGTACGCAGACCACCCACACGGCCATCGCCCTGGGCACCAACGCCACCCCCGTCCTCCGGACTAGCCGGCTTTAATTTCATGCTGGCCGGCCGCATGTCGGCCGGCAGGATGCGCCGGCGTCGCCCCCTCGCGGGGACTAGCCGGCGGGATGCGCCGGCGTCGCCGGACCGTTCGGGGGGAAGCGCACCACCCCTGCCGAAGGCCGCGCGAGACACCGCCACGCCAGGGAGGACCGCCATGGAAGTCGTTCGCCCGCAGCGCAGCCAGGCCCGTCCCACCGATACGCCGGAGAACTTCGGCGGGACCGTACGCATGCAGCGGTGGCGGCAGGCGAAGGACCCGACGGCGGTCGACCTCGTCGCGGTGTTTTTCGACGCCGGCTCACGGACGCGGCCGCACGTCCACAAGTCCGATCAGGTGCTGTACGTCGTCGAGGGCGAGGGCATCGTGGCGACCGAGCGCGAGCGGCGGATCATCCGGCCGGGAGAGATCGTGATCGTGCCGGCCGGCGAATGGCACTGGCACGGCGCGACCGCGACCGCGGCGATGTGCCATCTGTCCACGCGGCCCGCCGGACCCACGGACTGGAACGCGCCGCTCCGGGATTGGGAGACCTACATGGAAGGCGCGCGCTAGATACCGGCTTCTCCAGCGGCGCCTCCCGCAGCATCCGCATGCCTTCAAACAGTACTCGAAAGCGTATGATTCCAGAGTAGGGACCCCCAGGAACGGCCGGGGGAACGGAGAACGGCGAAGCGGTGACATGCCCGGTATCCCGGGGGAGACGGGGCAAATGGTCGTCCGCAAGCACCTCGAGCACCTATCGTTGCCCGACGGATACTCAGCGAAGTGCGTCGACGCGGTCTGGTGCCTCTTTGATCCTCACGGCACGCCGCTGCTCAGCTCGGCGGACGCGACGGCGGTCGAAATAGACGCCTGGCGGGACGTCTGGCGCAGACGGCACGAAGACTTCGTCAACGAGTGCGCAATGTCGCGCGCCGGCGCCGGTCTACCGGACATCTGCGGCCGGCGCGACGCTCCGGACGCGCCGCGCAATGTGGCCGAGAGGCATGCGACGGCGGAGAAGCGGCCCGAACGAACGGGACGGATTCGCCGGCAGGTATTTACCGCCGCGGCCGCCGGGGCGGCGGCCGGCCTCGTGATCGGCCTTGCCGGCGTTGAAAAAATCCACGAAGGCGCCACGCCGCTGGCGACGCCGAACCAACAGGCAGGAGTGGCGGCGGTCACGGTCCCGAAACCGCTCGGATCCATCTCGGACAAAGCCGTGGATCGTGAGGCACCGAACGCGCGAACGGCGCTGCGCTCCCGCCGAGTGACGCGCCCCCGGTCGAAGACACGGTACGCCGTCAGTGTCGGAAACTACGCGAACGCCGCGACGGCCGATCGGATGAAACACCTCGTCCGGAGCAAAGGGTACATCGTGGACGTCGTGCCGCATGGCGCGGTATCCCAAGTGGCAACCCCGCCGTACCGGACGCGCGCGCAGGCCGAGCGCGTGGCGCGCGCGCTCGAGGAGATCCGCCTCCCGGCGCACCTTGTCGCGCGGCGTGTGATGTAGACTACGCGGAAACCTTGGTGGGCTTGGCAGGGGCGGAGGGATTTGAACCCCCGACCACTGGTTTTGGAGACCAGCGCTCTACCCGGACTGAGCTACGCCCCTGTGCGACACGTGCGGCCGACCGCTACCGGGTTTCCCGGTGCGTCGTGTGCTTCCGGCACCGGGGGCAGTATTTCGAGTGCTCCACCCGGTCCGGCGTGTTCTTCTTGTTTTTCGTCTGCGTGTAATTGCGCCGCTTGCACTCGTTACACGCCAGCGTGATGATGTCGCGCGGCATCGTCCTACCCCTTCCACCGTACTCGTATGATCATCCTATCACGATCCTGCAAACGCGGATGTCCGCCGCGACAGCGGCCATTACGAGAGGATCTTGGCGATGACGCCGGCGCCGACCGTCCGGCCTCCCTCCCGCACCGCGAACCGCTGCCCCTCCTCCAGCGCCACCGGTGTGATCAACGCCCCCTCAATCGTCACGTTGTC